>CANQLA010000001.1 GCA_947624605.1 Candidatus Gastranaerophilales bacterium
TCAACTGCCTCTACTTCTCCGTTAAATTTTCCCATTACTGAGTCATATTGAAATATACGTGCCGCATCTGCAGGTTTTAAACCAGGATCATTGATTGCTACATAATCAAGTTCTGTAAAAATACCTTCTCTGATTGCTGCCCTTAATGTGTTTCGTCCTATTCTTCCGAATCCGTTTATTGCTACTTTTACCATGTTTAAATCTCCTTTTAAACTTAATTTGGTTATTTTCGTGTAAAATATACACTAAACAAATTTTTTAATCAAGTACTTATTCTTACTTTTATTTATTTTGTTTTATATTTTCTCTCCGTATCATTTTTTATTTTTGTTTGTACTTATCCTTTTTTCGTTATATAATATTATTGTATTCTTATTATTCAGGTGAAATTTTGGGCTTCTTAGGTGATTTTTTTTCAAATTCAAATAGCAAGAATAATTCCTTTTTTGAAACTACTACTGAAAGAGAAAACTTGAAAAATCAACTTACTCTGAGACTCATGCAATATGGCTTTACACGAATGGAAATCAATGAAGTTCTCGACGTTATTACTCTCGCAGAAGCCGATATAAAAGTTGCTAAAGATAGTCTTAATCACGTTAATCTAAATAACCAAGACCCTACAAGATCAATTCATTCCGCTTTAAATGATATTAAACTCTATCAAAAAGAATTAGCTTTTAATTTAAGAAAAAAAATTCTTGATATTATTGAAAGAAAAAAAACTATGCATCACCTTTAATTGTTTGTTCTTCTTGTACTATCCTTTTTGCTCTTTTCCATAATTTGTCCCACTCCTCAAAGGATAATTCTTTCATTGGCTTTTCCGCCATTTCTTCCATCTTTCTGAATCGTTTTACAAATTTCGTATTTGATCGAATTAATGCTTGCTCTGCATCAATTTGGTTTCTTCTCGCTAAATTAACCAGGGCAAATAATATATCTCCAAATTCTTCTTCTTTATTATCATACGTTTTCGCTTGTATAAACTCTCTGAATTCAGACAGTATACACTGCTTTAGTTGTGTATCATTTTCCCATTCAAAACCTACTTTTACAGCTTTACAGCTTATTTTTTGCGCACTCATTAATGCTGATTGGGATTTTGAAATACCATCCATTACTGATTTTCTTTCGGGTTTTTCCTCTGCTTTTAATTTTTCCCAATTATCTAATATAACTTTTGTATCTTCTGTCTTTATCTCTCCAAATACATGAGGATGTCTGTGTATCAGTTTTTCATTTAATCTCTTGGCTACTTCATCTATGTCAAAATATCCTTCTTCTTTTGCAATTTGCGAATGTAATAATACCTGTAAAAGTACATCTCCCAATTCTTCTTTTAAATGTGTCATATCTTCCGTATTTATCGCATCTACTGCTTCATAGGCTTCTTCTATCATATTATGCCTTAATGATTTATGTGTCTGTTCCCTATCCCAAGCACATCCGTCTTTCGAACGAAGTATTGATATTGTTTTTATTAACGATTCAAGATTTGGATAATTCATTTCTACCTCACCATTTGATCAACTGTCATTATAAGAATTCCCTGACCGCCAAGCTGTTTTAGCCTGTGTATGCTGTCATATACTTTATTCTTATCTACCACTACATGTATAACTACATTTTTATCATCTTCCAATAAACTCGTTACCGTAGGGGACGATAACCCGGGTAAAAACTCTTTGATTTTATCTAGTGATTCTTTTGGTATGTGTGCCATCAGATACTTTTTGTCTTCCGCTTCTGTTACTGACTTGATTGCTGTTAACAATACTTCCGTTTTCTCTTTTAATTCCTTCGATAAATCCTTCCTCGCAATTACTATTGCCGTCGATTTCATTATTTTATCTATTATCCTTAGTTTATTTGATTTCAATGTAGAGCCTGTCGATGTTATATCTACTACTACATCTGATAGTCCAAGCCTCGGTGTTATCTCCGTCGCTCCGGAAACTTCCGTTATTTCGCTTTCTTTGCCGATTTTATCGAAATATTTTCTGGCAATATTTGGAAATGATGTCGCAACTTTGACTTTTGACGGTAATTCTTCAGGCTTTGTATATTTATCTTCTTCCTTAACTGCTACTACCATTTCACAGTTTCCAAAGTTTAAATCCATTATCTTTTCTACATCTGATTCTAATTCCGTTACTATGTCATATCCTGTAAAACCTATGTCTGCTACCCCTTTTTCTACAAAACTCGGTATATCCTGCGTTCTTAAAAATATTACCGAATAATCTCCGTCTCTCGTTGTTACTTGCAAAACTCTTTCTTCTTTCGTCGGAAAATTTAATCCCGCATTATTTAACAAGCCGTATATTTTCTCCGAAAGTCTACCCTTATTCGGTACCGCTAATTTTAATATTCCCATTTTTCCGCCTGCCCGCCTTTGTATTCTTCTTTAGAAACAACTTCATTGAATGCTTTTCTCTTCTTCTTAGGCGTTATTATCCCTTCTTTTCGATATCCCAGTGCTAAAAACGCTATTATTATCATTCCTTCCGGTATTTTAAATATATTCCTCACTTCTTCGGCTAAATCAGGAGAAAATCCTGTTAACTCATTTGCAATTGCTCCTACTATACAAGCATCTATTCCTAAATGTTTCGCTTGAAGATCCATATATGAAATTGCGTATGTGCATTGTTCTATCGTTCTTAATATAAGCATTTGCTCACTTCTGTTGGCAGGATTATATCCGCCGTCTTCCAGCAAATTTACTATCCCTTCTCTATCTATTCCTTTCTCCTCCAATATCCTTCCGAAATTTGCTTTGTTCCAAGCCGTTAAATCACCTAAAACTATTATTACGTGAGATGCTTCTTTAATTTGCCTTTGAAAATTTGCACATTTTGACAAAAAACTTTTATGCTCTTCTTTATCTGTTACTATAAAATGCCAGGGCTGTACATTCATCCATGATGGTGCTATCCTGCCTGCTTCCAGTATCTCTTTTATTTCTTTTTCTCCAATTTTGTCCGGCAAAAAATTCCTTATTGAACACCTTTCCTCTATTTCCTTTAATAACAATACTTTTGTCTCCTTTTTTACTTTATTCGCTCTGTGATAATATTACTGTAAAATCACTATTCATACAATATCTGTGAATAGGGTCATATACAAATTGTAAATCAGTTAATTCTTCGTAATTTTTCTTTAAACCTTTTATTATTGCTCTCGTTACTATCGGCGTGTGTCCGCATATTTGTGAATGAGGCAATTTGCTTCTCTTCTCACAATTTACCAAATACCCTGCTGCTTCTAATTCCTGTTTTAAATTCATTGCGGATTGTGCCGTTTCATTATTGTATATTATTCCTGCCCTCGGAAGTCGGTTATTTTTTATATCGGTCGTTTTATTATATACCATTCTGTTAATTACTTCTCTGCATTTGTCAGGATCTAATATCCAATAACTTATACTCCCCTTTTTATTTGGCGAACCGGGCATTGTCGCCGTTTCTATCTTTGACAGATCCAATCCCGTTGCTAATGCCGCATACTGCGTCATTTGAAACAAGCTTAAATTACTCTTTATATATTTGTCCGCTATTTTTAATGCCTCCGGTATCTTGGCTATTGCTTCCGGATCTTTCATCCTCTCTGCTAATGCCCTTAAAAACCACTGCTGCCTCGATGTCCTGCCTATATCTCCCAGTGCATCTTTCCTGAATCTTAAAAATCCCTCCGATTCTTTCCCGGATAATATGTGATTGCCTTTCGTCAAATTTACATGTAATTTCCCAGAATAATCATTGTATATCATGTCTTTTTCTACATATACAGGCACTCCTCCGATTGCATCGATAAATTTTACAACCCCTTCAGTATTAAAAACTATATAGTTATGTATCTTTATCCCAAATGTCTTTTCTATTGTTTCTTTTATTAAATCTATTCCTCCGATTGCATGTGCCGCATTTATCTTATCTATTCCTTTATCTTCCGCAAGATATACTTTGCTGTCTCTCGGAATTGACAATATATTAATCGATTTGTTCTTTGGATTTATACTCAATATTACAATTGTATCTGAACGTGTGTTCTTAAACGGATCTGAACCTTCTCCGTTTGAATCTACTCCTAATATAAGTATATTTTGTCGCTTGTTGAATATTTTATCCGTTAATTGCTGCTTCTCTAATTGTACTACTTCATTCTTTTTATAAAATAATTCATTTTCTGCTTCTGCTTTGTCTTTAAAATATTTGTACGTGAAAAATGTCCCTATTACAATTATAAAAATAGACAAACAAATTGATAATATGGTCATTAAATTATCTTGCTCTTTTTCCTTTTGCCGCAAATATCTAGAAAGACCCTGCTCCCTGCTTTCTTGCGTCAGTTGCATAAATTCTCGTTTGTTTTTTTCTTCGGACATTTCTTCTTCTCTGTTTTATTGCTATTTTACATCAAATATTTTGAAATTAATATAAAATTGAATCCGTTTAATATTTGTGTTTTAATTTTAATATGAAATATACTTCTTTTGAAATAGTACAAAAAGCTGAGAAAAAAGTTGCAGAACAATTTAAAATAATTGATGAAATTAAAGAATTTAATCAGGAAAAAGTTCTCGATGCTTTTATTAAAAATCAAATCGGAATGCAGCATTTTTATACCGTTTCAGGATACGGACACGATGATATCGGCAGAGATGCCTTGGATAACCTTTTTGCCGATATTTTTCACTCAGAAAAAGCTATGGTTCGACCTCACTTTGTTTCCGGTACTCATACTCTGTCGTGCTGCCTGTTCGGTTGTTTAAGATACGGCGATAAACTCTTGTCTGCTGCCGGCTCTCCTTATGATACTATGGAAGAAGTTATCGGTAAAAGAGGTAATCTTAAACATTCTCTTATCGGACATGGTATCTCTTATGATGAAGTACCTCTAATTTCTACAACCGGTGAAGTCGATTTTGATGCATTAAAAAATAAAGTCGATAATTCCGTTTCAATGGTCCTCATTCAGCGTTCCAGAGGTTATTCGCTGCGTAAATCCCTTAATATCAGTACAATTAAAAATATTATTAATATCGTTAAATCAAAAAATCCTGATTGTATCTGTTTCGTCGATAATTGCTATGGAGAATTTGTCGAAAAACTTGAACCTATTGATGTCGGAGCTGATTTGATTGCAGGTTCCCTCATTAAAAATCCAGGTGGCGGAATAGTTGAAGCCGGCGGCTATGTCGCCGGAAAAGACGAACTCGTCGAACTCGTCGCCGCCTCTCTTACTGCCCCGGGAATCGGCAGACAGGGCGGTGCTATGTTTAATCAGTCCAGATTAATCTTTCAAGGCATTTTTATGGCTCCTTCCATAGTCGCTGAAGCTCTAAAAGGTGCTGTCTTGGCTTCTCAAGTCTTTCAAGATATCGGTTTTATCTCTACCCCAAAACCTCTCGATATTCGCACTGATTTAATTCAAACTATCAATTTCGGTCAAAAAGAACCTCTTATTCGCTTCTGTAAAACTATTCAACAGTGTTCCCCAATTGAATCCTATTTGACTCCTGTCCCTGATTCCGTTCCGGGATATGATGATTACCTCATTATGGCAGGAGGAACCTTCATTGAAGGCTCTACTATTGAACTTTCCGCTGACGGTCCTGTAAGACCTCCTTTTGCCGTTTATATGCAAGGCGGTCTCAATTACGCTCATGTGAAAATTGCTCTATCCAGAGCTTTAGATAATTTGTTGTAAAAATTAAAAAGGAAGAATTTCGCATCCTTCCCTTTTTATCTTTTTGTCGTTTATATTTTCTCTTCCTTATTCGTATTTGTGTTTGTATTCCAAATACTGCTCATAATAAGTCTTTTCTTTATTGTCTTGTGTCCCTTCTGCATTCCTGTTTTTAGCTGTTTCTCTGTTTTTATCATCTGTGTCCATCTCATATTTCGCTCTTACTTGTGACAATTGCTCCGTGTATTTTGCTTGCTCGGCTTCATCTGCATTCTTCTCTTGTATTCCGTACATCGCTTTATATAACTTTGCATTTATCGGTGATGCTTCCTCCTCCGCATATCCCGCTTTCATCTCTTGTTTAATATCTCCCTTTTTGTTTTCATCTTTTACATTTATTGCATTATTTGCATTCGTTATACCATTAACCGCATTTACACGCATATTTCTTTCTCCTATATTCATTCTCTTTCTATTAAATCATAACTATAAATACTTTTGTTACTTTTTTCCTAAATTGTTAAAATTATTAAGATGTTTTTTTTAAGTTTGTATTTTATATAATTTCATTATATGTTAAAATAATTAAGGAATTATGGGGTTCGTATGAAAAAGTTTTGCATTTTATTTTTGATGCTTCTTTTAGTTTTACCTGCTAATGCTTTTATCGTTGATGAAACAAAAAATGGTGAAATAAATTCTTTAGTTAACAAAATTGGCTTCTCTATCCTAAATGCCAATAAAATTCCTTATCGTATTACTTTCTCCGTAAAACAAAACTCTAAATACTTGATTGCTTCTTCTTCTCCAAGAAACAGAAAAATTGTTATTTATAAAAATTTATTACCGCAAATTGATGATGAGGATGAATTAGCTGCAATTATTGCTCATGAAATCTCTCACGGCGTCGATTCAAATGAAGGCATTTTTAAGGGATTCTTTTCTTTCTATGAATATTTAGCCGCTCCTAAAAAATATGAAATTAAAGCTGATAAAAGAGCCGTTGACTATTTGGTTAATGCCGGTTATAACCCGGTTGCCATTATCGTTGTTTATTCAAAATTATTACCGCAACCCAGATACGATTGGTTTATGTTTCACCCTCTTCCTTCTAAAAGAATGATGTATATTTATGAATATATTTTTAACAAATATCCGGCTTTCCTCGTAAATAATAAGTATAAAACTAATTTGTATTACCAAAATTTCCTCTTAACTTCACAACAAAACAGAAAAAAATTGCAAAATAAAATTCAATCTGATTCCCAAAAAATATTAAGGTATGAGTAATAATGCGTAATTTCCTTGCTTCTTTTATTATTCTTTGCTTTCAATATAATTCTTTTTGTTTCGCTTCCGAAATTAATTCCTTTCAAAAATTTAATCAAACACAATCATTTACTAAAAATAATTATAACATTCTTTATGCCGGAATTAGTTATGATAAACAAAAAGAACAATTTGAAGATGAATTGGTTGCAAAATATTCGGATAAATCTCTTCAAATTCCACAAATAAATATCAATTATATTAACGATCCATTGGTTGATAATATTACCTTTTTATCTAAAAATCCCAAAAGCTGCATTTCTCCTAACAATAGCCTGATTGAAGATGATTTCGTAAAATCTCATCTTGTTAAGTTTGCCAACGTGTCTTATCATAAAAAAATATATAATTTTGAAAACTTAAATCATACTATTGTCAAAATTTGTGCCAAAAATTTCGTTTCCACTAAATTCCTTAAATCTGAAGGGCAAATTATTGAATTTATTACAACTGAAGACGTTATTCAAAACAAAAAAGTTATTATCCCTAAAAATTCCGTGATTACCGCAAGAGTCGAAACAATTTCCCCTAACATGAGCAGAGGCATTCCTGCTGATTTGATTATCGGAAATTTTAAATACGGAAATATAAATTTGGAAGGTGAAATTTCTAAAACCGGTGCAAGCAGAATTTATTGGATTATCCCGCTTGCTTTCATTGCAAATACTTTATTTTACGGCTCCGGCTATATACTTTGGATTATAAGAGGCGGACATGCAAAGCTTAAACCAAATCAAATATACGAAATTGCTATGCCTGACGTCATTTAAAATCATTATACCTTCTTGATTTTTATATAAATTTATATTCGACACTAATGGTGCCATTTTGTCGTAACAAATTTTTTATATATCAAATATTATTTCCTTGAAACTAATGGTGTTAATGTTCAAATATGTTGTATTACACTTTTTGCCTGTTAATTATAACTTTAATAGTCTTTTTACCATTTTAATCAACCTTACTTTCGGATTTCCAAAGATGCTATACAATACGGGTAATACAATTAACGTTAAAAATAGTGATGAAATTAGTCCTCCAATGATTACGGTTGCAAGTGGTTTTTGAACTTCTGCTCCCGAACCTGTAGAAACAGCCATCGGTAAAAAGCCTAACGATGCCACAAATGCTGTCATCAAAACCGGACGAAGCCTTGTTGCTGTTCCTATTCTTATTGTATCTTTGATGGAATATCCTTCTTTTTGCAATTTATTAAATGTGGAAATTAATACAAGTCCGTTTAAAATAGCTACTCCAAAAAGTGCTATAAATCCAATGATTGCAGGTACACTTATATACATCCCTCTTATCCATAGTGCCGCTATTCCTCCTACTGCCGCAAATGGTATATTAAACATTACAAGCAGTGCTTCCGTTACAGATGAAAATGTTCCCACAAGCAATATGAATATTATTAATATTGATACCGGTACAACTATTGCAAATTTTTTCATTGCTCTTTGTTGATTTTCAAATTGTCCGCCCCATTGAATATAATATCCCGGCGGTAAGGATATTTTCTCTTCTATCTTCTTTTGCGCTTCTTTTACAAATGAACCTATATCTCTGCCTCTTACATTGCATTGTATAATTATTCTCCGCTCGCCAAATTCTCTATTAACCGCTTCTATTCCTTCTGTTATTTTTACTTCCGCAACTTGTCCGAGCGGTATTTTTCTTCCATCGTCTGTATCTACAAGCAGATTTTTTATTGATATGATATCTTTGTCTATTCCTCTTTGATTTAACTTTACTCTTAATGAAAATCGTTTTTTTCCGTCTAATATTTCCGATGCTTGTTCCCCCATTATCGCTGTTGTCACAAGTGTTTTTATATCTTCAATATCAATTCCGTATCTGGACATTTTTATTCTGTCAGGGGTAATTAACAATTGATTCGTTCCTGATAATTGCTCTGTTTGAACATCATATGCTCCTTTTATATTTTGTATTATTGCTTCTGTTTGTTCGGCTTTTTGCGTTAATATTTCTAAATCTTCACCAAAAATTTTTATTGCAATATCTGATTTTACTCCCGATACAAGTTCATTTACTCGCATTTCTATTGGTTGGGTAAAGCTGAAGTTCGCTCCGGGTACTCTTTGCTTTAATATTTTATCCATTTCTATTCCGATTTTTTCTTTATTTTCTCCTTTTCTCCATTTCGATTTCGGTATTAGATTTACATACATATCTGTTTCATATACCCCCATAGGATCTGTCGCTAAATCCGCTCTCCCGATTTTCGATACTACTTGACTTACTTCCGGTATATTCTCTATGATTGTCTTTTCTATTAATGTTGTCGTTTTTATCGTCTCTGATAACGATATACTCGGCATTGACATAACTCCTATTGAAAAACATCCTTCATCTAAACTCGGTATAAATTCTGTTCCTTTAAATGCTAACGATGAAACACTTATAACAAATAATAAAATCGCTGTTATTACTGTCTTTTTTCGGTTATGCATTGCTTTTTCTAATATTGTATTATAGTGTCTCCTTATATTTTCTATAATTCTGTTATTCTTGTTTTCACTTCCGCTCTTTAAAAATCTAATGCATAATACCGGCGTTAGCACAAGTGCCGTTATTAGTGAGCCGAACAATGCAAAACATACCGTGTATACCATTGGCGAAAACATTTTATATTCCATTCCCTCTAAGGCTAGTATCGGCATGTATACTACCGTTATTATTAGAACTCCAAAAAATATCGGCCTCGCCATTTCTTTTACCGCTGTTTCTACTATTTCCTCTTTTGTATATTTGCCTCCGCTTTCCCTCATATGACGGATTATATTTTCACTCATAACTATCGCTCCGTCTACTATCATTCCGAAATCTATTGCTCCAAGACTCATTATATTTGCACTTATTCCCATTGCCTTCATTCCTATAAATGAAAACATCATTGCCATAGGTATCGTAAATGCTACTATTAGTGCCGCTTTTATGTCTCCTAACATTAATAACAATACCAGAACTACTAATATCCCTCCTTCTATCAGATTTGTCCGTACCGTCTTTATCGTCTGTTCAACCAGGTTCGTCTGATCGTAAAAAGGTTTAATAGTTACCCCCTCCGGAAGATTTTTTTTGATTTCTTCCATTCTCGCTTTTACTTTTTTTATTACTTCTCGGCTGTTTTCTCCTTTTAACATCATTACTATTCCGGTTACAACTTCTCCTTTACCATCTTTTGTTGCTGCTCCCTGCCTTAACATCTCTCCGTATTCTACTTTCGCTATGTTCTTTATATATACCGGCGTTCCGTTCTTATACGTTACTACTATGTTTTTTATATCTTCTAATGAATTTATTAATCCTATACCTGATACTATATACTGCTCTGAAGCATGTTCTATAATTCCTCCGCTGAAATTCGCATTATTTTTATTTAATGCTTCAAATACTTCCTTTAAACTTATTTGGTATGCAAGTAGTTTCTCAGGATATATCACAACTTGATATTCTCTCGTTTTCCCTCCCCAGGTATTTACTTCGTTTACTCCTTTTACCGTCCTCAGCTGGTATTTTATATCCCAGTCATGAAGCATTTTTAATTCATCTGATGTGTATCCTTTGCCTTCTATTGCGTATTGATATATTTCTCCCATTCCTGTTGTAATCGGTCCCATCTCAGGATTAATTCCCTTTGGCAATTTCCCTGTAACTGATTGTAGTCTTTCGTTTACTAACTGCCTTACAAAGTATATGTCTGCATCGTCTTTGAATACTATTGTTACCAGTGATAATCCAACTTTTGATATGGAGCGGATTTCTTCCACTCCCGGTATTCCATTCATTATCGATTCTATCGGTATTGTCACCAGCTGCTCGGATTCCGTCGGCGCCATTCCTAATGTATCTGTTAAAATTTGCACCTGATTGTTTGTTAAATCAGGAAATGCATCTATCGGTAATTTTTTAAATGATATTATCCCTATAATTAATATTATTCCGAAAAATGTATATACAAGTATTCGGTTTTTGATTAAGTTTGTTATAAATTTTTCCATTTATTTCTCCTAATCTTCTTCCGCAAATTCACTTTTTAACATTTCGGATTTTAGTGTAAAACTTCCTTCTGATACTATTTTGTCTCCTTCTTTTAATCCGGAATTTATATAATATCCTCCTTCCGCCTTCTCACCTATTTCTACCAATTGCTTTTTATATGTTCCGTTTCCTGTGTCTATAAATACAAAAATCTCTTTTCCGTATTTCTGTATTGCTTGCTCCGGTATATAAGGCTTGTTTTCTGCTTTTTCACTTATTATTTTTACTTCTCCAAACATGCCCGGCTGCAAATCTCTGTCTTTATTATCAAAAAATGCCCTTGCTGTATATGTTTGTGTTTCTCTATTGCTTATCGGTTGAATATAATCAATGTTTCCTTCATATACCTTTCCTTTTATACTGTCCGGCTTAAATTCTATTTTTTGTCCTTTTTTAACTTTTTGAATATCTTCCGGATATAATACTATATCAAGCCACAATTTATCTAAATCCGTTACTTCAAAAAGTATTTGCTCCGGTGTTACTATCGCTCCAAGTGTAACATTTTTCTTTGTTATTATTCCGGATTTCATTGCTGTTATCGGACTTGCTGTCGCTACACGCTCCGTATCAAAGTTCGGCTTTACTCCGTATGATTTCATTACCGCTTCCGCCTCTTGCCTTATATGAATTTCTCTCTCCCTACTGTTTTCTAAATCTCCTTTTGCTATTATTAAGTCACTTTCAGCTTGCAGTAAGTCCTTTTTGGGACTAATTCCTTCTTTATACAACTTATTTTCTCTTTCATAATTTTGCTGCGCAAGATTATATTTCGTTTTTGCCTGCTCAATTGCTATTCTGTTTTCGTGCAGCGTACTTAATGTTCTTGCATTAATTTGTGCTATTTCAGGATTTTCAATATATGCTACAATCTGCCCCTCTTTTACATAGTCTCCTAACTTCACCGGTGATGATACTATTCTCCCTTGTACCATTGAACTTATTGTATAAAATTTATCTTCGTCTTTCTTTATTTCTCCGATTGTATTATATGTTGTATATACCGGTTCGGTTTTCACCGTTATCGTTTTTATTTTATTTTCGTCCGCTATTTCTTTCGGTATTTCTACAACTTCCGATATCTTTTCTTCTGCTTCCTCTTTTTCTTTTCCGCAACTTGAAAAAATCGGTATCATCGCTATTATAAGTATAACTGTTAATATCCTATATGTCTTCATTATTTACTGCTCCTATCGCTCTTTCAAGTTTATTTAGTGATTTATAGTAATTCTCAAGCATATTTATATAATTCTTTCTAGCTTCTATAAATGCATTTTGAGCATTTATCGGCGTTAAAATGCTGCTTTTGCCTTCTTGAAAGCTCTTTTCCGATTTTTTTAATATGTTTAACGCTTTTGGTATCAGTTCCGTCTCATATATTTGTATAGATTTGATGTTTCTTATAATCTCATAATATGTATCCCTTATCTCTAAGTCTATTTGCCTCTTTTCCGCAAGTATTTGACGGCTGTATACTTCTTTTTCGGCTCTTGCTTTCATTAGTTCACCTTGTCCGTGATTAAATATCGGTACGTCCATATCTATTGATGCAAAAATATTTACTTTGGTTGTGGTTTTATTTTCTTTTTCAACTACTATGTCCGGACCTGCTGCAATTGTAATGTCCGGTATTGATGACACTCGTGCAAGTTTTTCCATTTGCTCTGCTTTTTCTATTTTCTTTTTTATTCGTTTTAGCTCCGGTCGGTTTGTTTCTGCTATTTCTATCAGCTTTTGTATTTCCGCATTTGTGTCTCTATTTTCTACAAATTTTTTCATCTCTTTAAAATATTTTTCCGGATTCGGCTTTTCTAACTCTATATCTCTGCTTAACATCCCGTTTAATTTGCTGTTTAGTTCATTATACGATTTCGTTACTTCTAATTCACTTACTTCTATTTCATTTTTCGCATTGAGTACTGTTATTTCTGTCTGCAACACATCTAACATGGCTACTTGACCTGCTTTCTCTCGTTTTTTTGCAATTTCTGTTAATTTTTCCGTTAATTCTAAAATCTCTCTCGCCGCTTTCTGCCTTTCCCTCGCACAATATAATCCTATGTATGCATTCCTTATCTCTGCTCTTAAATTTATTATTTGTTCTGTTATCTCTTCTATTAAAATTTCTCTTTCAATTCTCGCCGCTTTTATCCTTTTCTTCCTCTTCCCGCCAAGCTCTATCGTTTGCGAAATTCCGGCTTTATATGAGTTTTCCGCAATTGAACCGTCTAATATGATTTTTGGATTTATTAGCATTCCTGCTTCTTTTATATCAGCATCTCTTATCCCTATTTTTTTTATTTCAGATTCGATTTTCGGGTCGTTTTTTATCCCCGTTTCTATTGCCTGCTCTATTGATATTGTTTCTCCGTAACTTTTTTGAGAAACATTCAAAAATAACAGCATTATTATTAATGTTATCCTCTTCATATTTTCACCACTTTTCCTGTTTTCTGCTCCGTAATCTTATTTTCTATACGGTGAGTCTAACTGTTTTATATGCTGTCAATATACTATTATTAGGTATTTTATTACATTTTAATTCTTTTCTGTCTCTATCTGTCACTCTTTTGTTTCTTTGCATAAAATTCAATAACTCATAATCACTCGAATAACACGTTTTTTCTATATTATAGGCATCATCCGGCACTCTCTCGTGTGAATTAGTCGTTAAATGTTTGTCCTTACATTCTTTCCCCGTTTTATGTTCAGATATACTTCCGTGACTAACTTCTTCTGTATATATTTTGTATTCCGTACAACAATCGTACATTCCAAAAAATTTTAATCCAATATGATTTTCCGCAATACAGATTGTTGCTCTTGAAAAATTTACAAAATTAAAAAGGCTGTATATTATTAAAGAAATTATGACTACAATTTTTTTAATATTTTTATCGTATCTGTTCACTATCATACCTTCGCTTAAAATAATTATATCAAATTTTGTTTGTTGTTGTACTTTCATTTACTTTTATTAATAAAATACCTGTGAGAAAATTATTTAAACTTGGCATAACGGAAAATACTCTATTTTATGTATTGATTTGAATGCCAAAATCATTATATAAATACATGAGTTTATATAAACTCTTAAAAAGGATGGTTAGACGGAAAAATAAATACTCCGTCCAAAACTGAATAAAATTATTAAGTTCTATAAAAGTTATAACTTAATAAAAACGGAGGTAAAATATGGGTTTAGCTGCAACACAAGCAAGGTATCTGGGTCTTACAGCAAGAAAAACAAATATAGAATTTGAAGGACAACAGGTCAACCAAGCAAGAACAGCTTTGGCAAATCAAAGTTCGACTTTGTATCAAAAACTATATTCTATGACTGTGCCAACACCTCCTAATGTTGTAGATTACTATAAAACTGAATATACATACTCGGCAGGAGGAACAAAATATACTGTTAATTCATATAGCCCTATTGAATACGGTTCTAATATATATGATATAAATGTTTCTTATACAGGTTTTGTAGATATAGGATTAAAAGCTTTTGCAACAGGAAATATAACCAAAAACTCCGATGGTACATATACAGTCAAAATGGCAGGAGGTTTGTCCACATATACTTTGGATCCGGCTACAGCTGTTTTAGATCCGGCTCTGGATGATGCATCAGGAATAAAAAACGGTTATTATATGAACTATATTGATCAAGATACCGGTATAAAATATTTTTTAAATAAAGAATGGCTCGAACAACAAGATTATCCTTATAATGATACCGTTCAAAGATACTATAAAAATAGCGAATCAAAAGAAATTACGGAAGATCATAAAAACTGTACTTTAGCATTTGATTCTACGGGAACAATTTCCAGAATAATAGATCCTTCAATCAGTGATTCGGAAATATCTGTTTCGGCAACCGAAATTCAAGATACTGATGCATACCAGGAAGCTATGAATAAGTATACAAAAGATAAAGATGTATATGAAAAAGAACTGGCAGAAATCAATACACAAACAGCTGACGTTCAGGCAGAAGACCGCTCTTTGGAATTAAGACTGAGACAATTGGATACAGAACAGCAAGCACTACAAACAGAACTGGATTCTCTCAAATCCGTGCTTGATAAAAATATAGAAAAAGTATTTAAAGTATTTGCATAAAAAGGAGTAAAAAATGTCTTATAAAAATGACAGTATGCTGGTAATTTCAAACAAGTACGGAAAAGCAAGCGGTGATGCAAAAGCAATGCTGTTTCAAACCTACGACCAATTAAGAGATATAGTAGTGAGTGGTTCTGCAACAGACGGTGCAGGATTTGGTACTGCGGGAAGTTGGCTTTGGAATATCGCAAGGTTCATTGCTCCAAGTTCTTTTATGTCTGTTATGGGCGGTAATACAGCAATAAATATTCCTGGAACTTCTTATTGGACACCTATGGAAGGAGGAACATCTACAGTTGACGGAGGAAATGCAGCTTTTGGTATAGGAAACTTAGGCTCCTATCCGGGATTTCCAAGCGGTGCAGCCTCAATAATATCAGGATTTGGATCTTCTAAAATCAGTTATACTACAGGTGCTGCCGCTTCTATAGCATCAGCTTCCGATTTAGCAGGTATTGCCGGCATAAATGCCGCTGCATATACTACCGGTGTAGCTGCCGGATACGGTTACGCAAATAGTCTTGTTATTCCGGCTGCCGGTATTGTATCCGGCATCGGTGGTATATTACAAGCTATATCTCCTTATGCAGGCGTATACGGCATTGCAGGCGAAATTCTCGGCAACCTCATGCAAGGTACCGGTAGTGCTGCTCTTGCTGCTTATCAAAATGTTACAGGTAAAATTCAGGCAAATGCCGATACTATTTTGGAAAATAAAGTTAAAAACATCGAAACAGTCGTTAAAATGATTGACGTCCAAAATGACGTCGTTAAAAAAATGCTTAAAGACGAAATGGAAGGTGCAAGTAAATCTGTCGATAATATTACTTCGTAATGTAAATATTTGTAACAAATTCGTCGCAAAGTTTTTACTTTTGCGTTTACCTTAGAGTTCTTTTTCATGAAAATAGTTATTTTTAGTTAATTTTAATATGTTACAAAAAGTTTACAAATGCATTCTGAAAATTAAAGTTTTTAAAAATTTTCCCGATAAAATATTTGTAAGGTAAGAAAATAAGTAAGGAGCGCTAACAATGGGTTTAGCAGCATCACAGGCAAGATTTTTAGGATTGACAGCAAGAAAGTCAAATACAGAATATGAAGGTCAACAAGTCAACCAACAACGTACTGCTTTAGCTAACGAATCAGCAAGCTTATACAGCCAACTTACTAATTTGACTGTACCTACTCCTCCTGATATTATTAACTTCTATAATACTGAATATTCTTTCGTTACAGGCGGAAAAACTTATACAATGACTACTCTTCCTATCAGAGGTGATAACGGTTATACCGTTTCTGTTTCTCATATGGAAGAACTTCCCGGTTATAAAACAGTTACAGGTGACGGTTTGGATTTAACAGGTGCTGATACTACTACTTTAGCAAGTCTTTCTACTTTAGCAAAACATATTGAAAATGAAAGAAAAGATGGCGAACAAAGCCTTCCTTCCGATACTGCCGTTAAAGTCTTCTCACATAACAATAATACTTATTACAACATCGGTGATAAATATTATATGTATACTCCTCAAACACAAAATGTTACCAGCACTTATACCGGTGTTCAATTAACTTACAATCAAGCAGGCGATTTCGACAGCATTAAAATCTCTGAACTTACCGGTGATAATGCTATAAGTGTTTCAACAAACCAAGTTGCTGATGATGATGCTTATGATTTAGCTATGAACGCTTATAACAAAGAATACAGTGAATATGAAAAAACAATGGCTCAAATTAATGCTAAAACTGAAGTTCTTCAACAACAAGATAAAACTCTTGAACTTCGTTTAAATCAGTTAGATACTGAACAAAATGCTATTTCAACCGAAATGGACGCTGTTCAAAAAGTTATCGAAAAGAACGTTGAATCTACTTTCAAAACTTTCGGTTAATCAAAATTTAAAAAATTCACACTTACACACTTACATTTCTTACCAATTATCTGCCGGCTTAATAAGTCGGTTTTTTGTTTTATTAAAAGGATATGATTTCATTTATTTCTTTAATTGCGTTAATTGCTCTTTGGTTATGGTCATCCATGCTTAAAATAGTTTTGGCATGACCTTTAGCCGTATAGTAATCTTTTAATCCGAAGTATTCTATATCCATTGCCAAAAGAAAAAAGGCAATATCTTTAGAGTTTAATTTTATGGCATAATTTATATCATATTGTGCATCATTATATTTTTTGAGTCTAAATTCCGCCAATGCTTTATGGTAATGAATTTTTGACGACCAGTTTTTATCCGACTGATTATCCAAAGACAAGGCAATTTCCAATTCATTGATTGCTTCGTCATATTTTAAAAGGGCATTTAACAAACAACCTTTTATATAATAACTGCTTGGATTTTTTTCATCTAATCGTGTCGCTATATTGATAAAAGCTATTCCTTCCGAAGGCTTGTTTAATTTATACTTACACCACGCAATTTCCTGGTACGCTTCTGCTTTCTCGGGATTTATCCGTAATGCCTTTTTAAAATCATCCGTCGCATTTTTATAATGTTCAAGATTTTCATATAAGGTTCCTCTTAAAATATAATAATCACAATTATTCGGCTGTATATTTATTGCATTATCCAAATCTGTGCATGCACCTTGAATGTCATTTATTCTTTGTTTTACTATTGCACGATGGTAATATAATAATGATTCGTTAGCTGACAGCTCGATAGCTTTATTTAAATCCTCAAGAGCAAGTTTATGTTTTCGCTGAATAGAGTATAATTTACTTCTCTGAAAATAATATTGCGGTTTTTCTTCTATATTTATAAGCTTGTTTATTGTCATTAAAGCGTCATTGTATTTTGTTGAAGAAATAAAAAGCATAAATCTCGATATGTAATAGATATTTAGCGGAATATTATTAGAATTTTTTTCATCAAAAAATTGAAAGCCTAAAAAATTTATAATGGGTTGTATATTGGAATATAAATTTCTAAAAATTCGGGTATCCGGTTTGAATTTTTGATGAACCTTTACAAAACAAGCAAATGCTGCTTTAAAACAATTGACGTATTTACCTTTTGAAACGGCACAAATAAATGCAGCATAATTATTTAAAGTTGCTTCATCTGTTTTGATAATTCCTGTCAAATTTTCTATAACTTCACGCCATCTTGAATTTGATATTAATTTATCGATTTGTTCATCAGTCAGTTTCATTTTGAGATTATTTATAGTCAATATATAAATAAAGCATAACACTATTTGAAAATATATAAAACTTTTAACTTTAAAATCAAGTATTCGTATTAGCAGTTACTTGTTTGGATAAAAATAAGCCGGAAAAAATAATATTGCTTGATACGGTTCTGCCAGTTATTTGCATTTTGTCTGTATTAAATAAATTGATATTCTGCCCGTAAATTATAATGCTCAAAATTATATCACCTTTTGAAGTTTTGCCGTAATTATCGGGTAAATCAAGTTCGTGTTTTATAATGTCTACAATTATTTTTTCGATAGATTTTTTCATTATTGCATACCAAAAGATGCCATAAATGGCACCTTTGAAATTTGATTTGAAATTAATTTTTAACGCAATAACCCGGCTTTATAAGACGGTTATTGTTTTTTGCAACCTGAGAAACATCATCAGTAGTTTTTAATTTCCCGGAAATGACTTTATCTTTAATTTTTTGTCTTACTGCTGCGTCTTTGCATGCTTGCAAGCAGATTGCTTTTATATCTAATAAATCATCAGTGATATCACTAAAATTCTTTCCGTTTTATAATATATAATTTATACAATAAAATTATGCAGCTTTTTTCTTATCTGAAGCCGGTTTTGAAATTTCAACTCCTTCAGGTAAGGGGAAATCTTTTGTAAAATCGACTTTTCCATTTGTTTCATTATATATTGTCTGAGCTAATTTTGCAGAATAATGATCATATTTAGGATGAATTTTTTTATCTGTAGATTTATCAATAGCCTCTTGAGCATCAGTAAGATATTGTTTAATATACTTTGTTCTGTTATCAAAATCTTCATTAAGCCAAGTATTAAACGGTTTATTTGTCTTAATAATATTACATCTTGCATGCATTAACCAGAAATTGCTAACAGCATCTAAACCGCCTAAATCATGGGGATGAACGTGATCGGTATTAGTATAAGCCGGGGCTAAAAGCCTTTCTGCAATATCTCTTGAAGTTCTTTCTTGTTTTTTATTATCAAGACCGCCGTATTTAACATACCAAGCATCTTCATTGTTCATTGAACTTGGAAGTTTTTCAGCTAATTTAAGTATTTGTTCTTTAACATTTGGAGACTTAATTTGCAAATTATTTGCCAATTCGATAAATTTTGAACGTTGGAAAGCATACGTATTTTGTCTTTGGAAAATCAGATAACCGGCATTTTCAACAAGACCATGAATTTTTGAACGATCTTCCAACGGCAGAGTTTCTCCGAGGGCTTCCAATTTATCCAATACTTTGAATTGTTGCTTTTCTAACTTATCTAAACGTTTTTCACGTTCGGATGATACTATTTGTTTTATTGTTAAATCAGGTTTTTTCTTTTGAATGGATTGAATATTTTGTAATATTTTTTGTTCTTGAGGATATAAAAATTCACCGTGGCTTTCAACAACTGATAAATAAGTTTTTTCATCAGCTTTATCGAGTTCTGCTTTTATATTTGCAAAAATAGGTTTTGTCATAATCGGTTTGCCACAATCGGGACAAATAAGAGGATGTTCTAAATTGCTGAGTTTAAAACCGCTTTGTGTATCAGCTTCCATCGGATCCATATTTGCGGGATTGTTGGAAACTCTGCCAAAATTTGGCAAATAATCACCAAAACCGGCAAAATAAGATGCCGTATTATTTTGTTTTACTCCCCATAAATTTGCAGTTACAGGTGCATATCCATTTTGTTCGGAATGACTTTTTTCAATAGGTATAGTCATTTTATTGTTTTGAGTATTTAATTTGCTGTTTAAATTAACTGATGAAATCGAATTAATCTGCATAAGCACCCCATATAAACTGTTCATCTATATAAGGAATATGCATAAGAATAATTGACTAAAAACAAAAATTTTTACAAAATTTGTTACAAAAATTTACATTGTATGAAATTAAATATCCAAACGTAAAAAGTTTTTCAAAATACGCAAAGTATATGATATAAAAAAACAATATTTTTTTTATTATAAATTGCAAAAAGGTATGAAAATGAAATTAATCAAATCAACAATTAATAAAATTGCCGGTATACCCGCCAAACCAACAACGCCTTATCCTCAAATAATTTCCTGGTTATTTTTTGTTGTAATTTTATTTGCTTTCATATATATGTGTGAGATAACCGGAATATAATTAGATTTAACCAAATAAAACAACCCCAAAAATAAGAGTTTTCCTAAAAAAGGAAAACTCTTAAAATAATACAAATTAAATATTTACTTGTTCCATAATTTCATCACTAATATCGAAATTGGAATAAACATTTTGGACATCATCGTGTTCTTCAAGTTTTTCCATGAGTCTTAAAATATTGGTAGCAACTTTTACATCGGTAATTTCAACGGAATTTTCGGGAATTCTTGTAAATTCTGCACTTTTTGGTTTAAATCCGGCTTTTTCCAAACCCTCAGAACAAGATTGAAGATTTTCAAAAGTAGTAATAACCTGATATTCATCGTCTTCCTCTTTAACATCGTCGGCATTAAATTCAATTGCAGCTTCAAATAATTTTTCAAAATCCGCATCATCTTTATTAAATATAATCAAACCGACCGGTTTAAACATCCAACCGACACAGCCTGTTTCACCCAGGTTACCGTTAAATTTTGAAAAGAAACTTCTGATATCCCCTGCCGTACGATTGCGGTTATCGGTCATAGCTTCGATGAATATCGCAGCACCGCCGGCACCGTAACCTTCATAAGTAATTTCTTCAAAGTTATCACTGCCTGAGCTGCCGGCACCTTTTTCTATTGCTCTTTTAATGTTGTCATTAGGAAGACCGGCAGCTTTAGCTCTGTCAATTGCTGTTCTGAGTCTGAAATTACCCGCAGGATCAGAGCCTCCAAGTCTTGCTGCTGTTATTATTTCTCTTGAAAACTTCTGAAAAGTTATGCCTCTTTGTGCATCAACTTTTGCTTTTTTATTTTTGATATTTGCCCATTTTGAATGTCCTGACATAAAAAATCTCCGATTGATATTTCCATAATTTATTGTAATATAAAATTATGGAAAATAAAGATACTGTAAAAAAAGCATTAGAATTATTTAAAAACAAAGACTACAAATCGGCTATTGACGAATTTTATGCAGCTCTTGCGGAAAATCCTGATGACAATGCTATTTTGAATAATTTGGGGTTATGTTATTCAAAACTTTCCGAAGATGAAAAAGCCGAAGAATTTTATCAACGAGCTTTACAACAAGACAATACCGCTGTTGAAACATATATTAATTTAACCGATTTATATTATAAAAATAAAAGGTTAGGTGAAGCTATAGGTCTTTTGGAAAATGCAGCCACTGTTATACCTGATAATATAATTATTTTACATTATTTAGCACGTATATATATAGAAGATATCCGATATGACATTGCAATGGATATTTTAAACAGGATATTGGAATTATCACCTGAAAATATTGATGCATATTGGGATTTAGGGAATGTGTGTTTTGAAACCGGAGATTGGGCAAGTGCAGCTGCGGCATTTGAGCATGTTCTTGAAAAAAGAGATGACAATGCAATATTTTTTTACAGAACGGGTCTTGCTTATGAAGCAAATGATGATATAGAAAAAGCTTTATCAAATTATTTAAAAGCCATTGCTGCTGACAGATTTATGGCACAACCATATAAAAAAGCAGCAGTTATGTTTTTGGCACAAGGGGATAAAGAAAGTGCAAAAGAATATCTTTCGGATTATTTGAAATTTGACATACCGAAAGAAGAAAAAGAAAATATAAATAAAATTATTGCCGATTTAAATAATTAATACTGCCCTATCGTCTGATTTATTTTAATCTTGTACTTTTGATAATTATATATAAAAGTGAGGTTAAAATGAAGCAGGTTAAAATATATACTTTGGATTACTGTCCTTTTTGTAAAAAGGCTAAGGCTATTTTAAGAAATAAAAATATACCGTTTGAAGATATAGACGTTACTCCCGATGAAGAAAACCATACGAAAAAAATAGCGGAACAATACAAAATAGAAGGGGAAGTAACATTTCCCCAAATAATAATAGGACAAAATCGAATAGGCGGTTGTTCGGATTTAGAGCAACTTGTTGCGAATAATAGATTAGAAGATTTGTTAAATGAGGGATAGAAATGGGATTATTTTTTAACTATGACAATTCAGTCTGCAATGAAGGTTCTACTCCCGTAATATTTTCGTTTGATCCTTCAATCACATCTTTGAAAGAATTACTTATATACGAATTAAGTCAGCTTTCATATTATGAATATCAAATGAGGATGCTTGGAAATGATACTTCAAAATTAACTGATGAAATAATAAATTATATTACATTAGCGGTTGTAAATCTGGATTTTCGGAAAGAACAATTTTTAAATGTTATTAAAAGTATATATGACGAAGTTGAAAAGAATAAAGATTTATATAAAGAACTTTGCAAGAAAAAATCAGTGGAATGTAAATTTTTAACAGGTGAAAAACTTTCATTCAAAACAAAGCAAGAAGGAATAGATGCGGTTAATTTCGGCGAAAAGCAGTCATTAATAAAAAATACGGTTTTTTCAAAGGCTAAAAGGTCATTGAGTGATATATGTATAATGCTTATAAGTAATGCGTGTTTATGTATAACGGAGTTAGAAAATTACAATGAAAATGCAGGAAATTTGAAGTATAAAATCCCGGAGATTTTAAAGATAATAAATCATGATAAGTTAAATGAGAAAGAGTTAAAAAATAAGATTTTGCAATTTGCAAAGTATAATAAAGAAATAATGGAAAAATTAAATTATACGATAATGAAGAAATATGGACCCGTTGAAGTTACGGATGTGGATTTAAGTATAAAAAAGGGTAAATGTATATTAGTATCAGGACATTATTATCAGAATTTGGAAAGTTTGTTAGAAGCCCTAAAAGATGAAGACATTAATGTATATACACATAATGAGATGTTATTTGCACACTCATTTGCATATTTTCACAAATATAAGAATTTAACGGGACATTATCAACGTTCAATAAACAATTTACAACTTGATTTTGCATCATTTCCCGGTGCGGTGCTTGTAACTAAAAATACACATTCTCATATAGACTTAATAAGAGGGAGGATATACACTCCGGATAATAACCCGGCATACGGAATAAGTAAAGTAAGTGAGAATGATTTTTCACCGCTTATTCAGGCGGCAAAAGAGGCTAAAGGTTTTAAAAAGGATGTAAAAATAGGAGAAATAACAGTAGGATATAATATTAAGGAGATACAATCAAAGTTTATAAAAATAATAGATAAATTAAAGACGAATAAATATAAACATCTTTTTATAATAGGGTTAATAAATTACAATACACCGCAGAACATATATTTTGACAAATTTTTTGATATATTGCCGGATAATTGTTATACAATATCATTTTCATACAAAAGGAATAAAAAAAATGTTTGGCATATAGATTCATATTATGATGTATCTTTAACGTATACGATGTTCAATGAACTTGCAAAGTTTCCGGAAATTTTAAAAGAAAAAACGACTGTATATTTAACGCAATGTCAACTTTCAACGATATCGCACTGTTTTAATTTAAAGATATTAGGAGCAGAAAATATTTTTATAAGCGAATGTTGTCCGAGTGTAGTTAACCCGTCAGTAATAGAGAGTCTTACAAAGATATTCGGAATAAAGCAAATGGGAAATTGTCCGGAGAAAGATATAAAGCAGGTTTTAAGAGATAGCAAGAAATGAAAAGAAGGAGCCGAATAAGCTCCTTTTCGATATAAAAATTAAAAAAGGAATAGGAATTATTCAATTAATTCTTGTTCATCGAAGTTATTTAACATTTCATAGTTAAGTTCATTTTCGTTATCAGCGACAATAGCGGCAACGACAGCATCACTGGTAACGTTAAGCATAGTTCTGAACATATCTAAAATTCTGTCAATTGCGAATAAGAAAGCGAAGCCTTCAACCAGCTGTTCGGCAGTCAAGCCGAGACCGTTCAAGATGACAGCGATAGTAATTAAACCCGCCCCTGGGATACCGGCACAAGTACTGGAAGCGACGATAGCGAAGAAAGCAATCTGAATAATTTGGAAAACGCTGAGAGAAACATCATAAGCTTGAGTTAAGAAAATTACGGCAACGGTTTGAAACAGTGCAGTTGCATCCATATTTAAAGTAGCACCCAAAGGGAGAACGAAACTGCAAACTTTATGAGAAATACCTCTTTTTTCGCAACAAGCCATAGTCAAAGGTAAAGTAGCGGAACTGCTGGCGGTACCGAAAGCAACCATCATAGCTTCAGTAATTGAAGCAAAGAACACTGCAACTGGAACCTTGCTGAATAGTTTCATTAAAATAGGATAAACACAGCAAAGCTGAATCAGGAGACCAATAATTAACACACCGAAATAACCTGAAAGACCGGAGAATATGCCGGCACCGAAAGAAGATACAGCAACAGTAGTGAGAGCAAAGACACCCGGAGCTGCGAGATTCATAACCCAATCTGTAACTTTCATAGTAGCAGCAAACACAGATTCAAAAAATCCTACGATAGGTCGTGAGATATCACCGACTTTAGCAAGTGCAACAGCAAAAATCAAAGCGAAAACCAAAACCGGAATCATATCACCTTGAGCAATTGAAGAAATAGGGTTTTGAGGAACCATATTAATAAATATTTGAGCTAAATTGTCTTGTTGTTGGATATAAGCTTCTTTAACCTGAGATTGAACAATAGCTGATGAACTTTGGCTGATAAATTGTTGTACACCGACACCGGGCTTTACAAATAAAGTAAGGACGGAACCTATTGTAACGGCAATAACAGTTATAATACCGTAATAGAGTACCATTTTAAAACCGAATTTGCCTAATTGACGACTGTCACTGATACTGGAGATACCGACTATAATAGCGGAGCAAACCAGCGGAATAACAATCATTTGAATGAGTCTTATAAACATTTGACCTATGACATTAAGAATTGAAATAATTAAAGCCACATTTTTATTAATTTCGCCCTCGGAAGTAAATTGGTATTTATGCAAAATTATACCTAAAATTATACCTGCAATAAGACCGATAAATATATGACCGTTTCGTTTTATACCAAGACCGAGAGCTATTAGAATTTGCATGTGTAATTTCATATATGTAATCCTTTTTGTAAGTAATATTTGAAAACAATTGTAGCGTTTTTTTTTCTAAAATTCAAGAATGTATTTAAAATTTTTAAAAAATACGAAGATTTTTAAATTTTTTGCACAAAAGGAACATTATAGTAATAATATTAAATAAGAGTTATATTGTATGGAAACAGAAATTTTATGTTGTCAACGCAGGAAAAACACTTTTATTTTATTGCAGCGGGAGGAGTGGGAATGAGTGCTCTTGCCAAAATATTGGCGGAGAAAGGCTGTAAAGTCACAGGTTCGGATATTTCGGACAATAAATATGTAAAAATGTTAAAACATACGGGAGTAGAAATTAATATCGGGCAAAAATCAGAAAACATAACCCCTGATATGACAGTGGTTGTAAGCAGTGCGGTTAATGAAGATAATCCTGAGTTAAAACAGGCAAGGTTATTAAATTTAGAAATTTTGCATCGTTCGGATATGTTAAGGATAATATCGGAGGAATTTTCCGACAGCAAAGACGGAATATTTTTCGGATTTTCAGGCACGCACGGCAAAACAACGACAAGCGGATTATGTTCGTACTTATTAAAACAGGCAGGTCACAATCCATCTTATGCGGTAGGAGGGTTTTTACAAACGGGGGATAATTCTAAGTTCGGTTCGGATAAAATTTTTGTTGCGGAACTTGACGAATCAGACGGAACAATCATTAAATACAGACCTGATGTAAACGTAATTAACAATTTATCATTTGACCATCCTGATTTTTATAAAAACGGCATGACGGATATAATAAACACATTTAAAAAGTATCTGGACGGGACGGATAAGAGTTCAATAATTATAATAAATTCTGACAATGAAGGATGTATAAGTTTGGCAAAATTGCTGCCTGAGAGAAAAATCAGAACATTCGGACTAAAAGATGCGGATTATATGGCAAAAAACATTGTTTTAAATGATTTTTCCTCAAAATTTGATATTTATAAAGACGGGAAATATGTAACAGAAATTGAATTATCCATTCCGGGTAAACATAATGTATATAATGCTCTTGCGGTATTTGCGGCATTAGATGTAAAAAATTTCCATCCTGAAAGGTTAACACAACATTTCAAAATGTTTGCGGGCATGGGGAGAAGATTTCAAACGACAGCTCAATTCAACGGAATCAGAGTTATTGATGATTATGCACATCATCCTGAAGAAATCATAACAACTCTTTCATCTTTTGCGGAATATGATAAAGGAAGAATAATAGCAATTTTCCAACCTCACAGATATACAAGATTTAAAAGTTTGTGGAAAGATTTTTTAACAGCATTTGACAGAGTTGATAAACTTATTGTCACAGATGTATATAGTGCAGGAGAAAAGCAGATAGAAGGTGTTAATTCTCAAAAATTTGTTGAACAAATTTCACACAAAGATTGTTCTTATATACGAGGTGATATGAGAAATGTTGCAGAAAAAGTATATTCGATATTACGAGAAGGAGATATTGTAATTACGCTTGGAGCCGGAACAGTTACACAAATCGGTGAGCAATTGTCCGATATAAGTAAGGGAAAGTAATGAAAGAGCAATATAATTATGATTTAAAGAAACATACGACATTCAAAATAGGAGGCAAGGCAAAAGTGGTATGTTTTCCTAAGAATACAGAGGAGCT
Organism: Candidatus Gastranaerophilales bacterium; assembly: GCA_947624605.1. Taxonomy (GTDB): domain Bacteria; phylum Cyanobacteriota; class Vampirovibrionia; order Gastranaerophilales; family Gastranaerophilaceae; genus RUG841. Next base: position 27,223 of record CANQLA010000001.1, read on the forward strand.
TATTGAGGCATTGAAAAGATATCCGGATGCTTTGGTATTGGGAGGTTGTTCTGATGTACTTATTTCATCTGAAGGAATTGACACGGAGGTAATATTAACAACCGGGATATGCGAAAACAGAATTGAAGGTACAAAAATATATGCGGATTGTGGAGTTCGTACGGTTTTTTCGAGGGCGGCATATAATGCGTGTTTATCGGGAGCGGAATTTTTAATCGGAATACCCGCAACAATCGGCGGAGTTATTTATATGAATGCTTCAGCACATAATCAATCGATTTCGGATATATTTGACAAATGCAAGATTTTCGACAGAAAAAACAAAAAGATAGTTACTTTAAATAGAGCGGATATGGAATTTTCTTATAGAAGTTCAATTGTATCAAGGAAAGATTATGTTATATTATCTGCGGAATTTAATTTAAAAAATACAAATCCTGTGGAGATAAAAACGTTAATAGATAGAAACATTGAATTCAGAAAGCAAAGACAGCCGTCATTGGTAATGCCCAATGCCGGCAGTGTTTTCAAAAATCCGGAAGGTGATTCTGCCGGCAGATTATTGGAAAAGGCAGGTTTAAAATCCCAAATTATCGGAGATGCGAAAGTTTGGGAAAATCATGCAAATTTTATTGTAAATCTTGGAAATGCGACTTCGAATGATGTATTAAAATTAATGTTAAGAATGTATAATGAAGTTAAAGTTCAATATGGAACGGAACTTGAACCTGAAATAAAATTTCACGGAAAGGCAAATGGAGAAGAGAAGGAAATATGGAGAACACTAACAAAAAAATGAAATATCCTTTAAATACCAGAATAGCTGTTTTATGCGGAGGGATGTCAAATGAGAGAGAAGTATCTCTTCGTTCTGGCAGTAATGTTTTTGAAGCATTGCAAAGATTAGGTTATACGAATTCGATACTGATAGATGTTGATGAAGAAATAGCAGAGATGCTCCATGACAATGAAGTACAGGTTGCATATAATGCATTGCACGGAAAATATGGAGAAGACGGATGTATTCAAGGTTTGTTAGAGATGTTAAAGATAGAATACACGGGATGTGGAGTATTTTCGAGTGCAGTATGTATGAATAAAGAGATAACAAAAAACATATTAAGGAACCATGGAGATATTCCGTTATTAAAATCAGAGCTGATAAGAAAAGGAGATAAACCTGAAGAAAAAATCAGCGGATTAAAATTTCCGATAATGATAAAACCCGTTAGTGAAGGTTCAAGTATTGGAATGTATAAAGTAAACGTAAAAGAAGATTTTCAAAAGAGTTATGAAAAATCTTTGACAATAGGTCAAGACATAATGGCAGAGGAATATGCAGAAGGAATTTCGGTGACGGTAGGAGTTTTAGAGGAAGAAAACAAATTATTTGCGACGGAAATACTTGAATTAAGACCGAAAAACGAATGGTATGATTATGAAGCGAAGTATACAAAAGGGATGACGGAATTCATACTTCCGGCAGAAATTTCAAAAGAGCAGACGGAACAAGTAAAAAGAATTGCGGTAAAAGCTTGTGAATATTGCGGGTGCAAAGGAGTAAGCAGAGTTGATTTTATAATTTCCGAAGGTATTCCGTATGTATTAGAAATCAACACAAGTCCGGGGATGACGGATATAAGTGATTTGCCGGCACAGTCAAAAGTGATGGGAATCAGTTATGATGAGTTGGTATTATTAATATTAAACAATGCGGGATTAAACAGATAATGCAGGAATATTCTTGGCAGCAAAACAGAGAAAAGAGTAGAAGGATAGTGGTACGTTCCAGTATGCCGTTGTTATTTTTGCGTGCACTCGTAATAGCATTAATTTTCTTTAGCGGATACAAAATTCTGACATGTTCTAAATGGTATTATCCGCAAGGGATATTTTATTCTGCGAAGAATAGAAACGTAGCAATTGTTGGTACATATATTACACCTCCCGATAAAATTTTGAATGTAATGAGGAAAGTAGAGATACCCAAAAGGCCGTTATATCTTATAGATGTAAAAGCATTTGAAGACAGAATCGGCGAGATAAAAACGATAAAACAAGTATACATAAGGAGGTATTGGTTTCCGGCGAGAATGCTGATTGTAGCAGAAGATAAAAAGCCTGTTTTAATGATATGTTCGGATGAAAAATCATTACCGGTTGCATTTTTTGTAGAAGACGGAACATTATTGAATGCAGATTTATTACCTAAAGATGAGAAATATTATCCTTTAAAAATTCTAACGACTGGAAATAATCCTGAAGATAATTTTGTCAATTGGAAAAAAGATAGAATTACCGAACTGGTTAAGCTTGCAGAGATGAGTGAAATATATTCGGGAGAAAAAGTTGAGTATATAGATATAAGAGATCCGCAAGATGTATATATAAAAATCAAAACGGCACTTATAAGGATAGGAAAGCCGGATGAAAATACATATTCCAGATTAAAGGCGATATCGGTTATATTACCGAATTTAAGTAAGGTTGAAGAAAGAATAGAATATGTAGATTTACGCTGGGATGTAGCAAAATATGTAAAAATTGAAAGAAAAGAGCAAGAAAATGAAAGCAGCATTAATACAACTAAATCCGAAAACGGCTGATATAGAAGAGAATTCAGCAAAAATCAAACAATATATTGAAAATGAGAAGGCAGAAATTGTTATTTTTCCAGCCTTGGCAATAACTGGTTTTGATTGTCGGGATTATTTTTCGGACAGTGATTTTATAAATCAGCAAAATACAGTTTTAGAAGAAATAACGTTAATGTCAAAAGAGAAGGATATATTGATAGGTTTTGCTGAAAGGGCGGATAATGGTTTATATTCATCAATAGCTCTTCTTTCCGGAGGGAAGAGAACGATTGTATGCAGGAAGAAGAATTTACATAACATAGAGAAGAAGTATTTCAAATCAGGAGGGGGTGCTGCGGACATTGAATATAAAGGCAGACTTACGACGATAACATTAGATGATATGACGGAGAGTAAAACGGATATATTAATAAATTTTTCAGCCGAAAATTTTCAAACAGACACAATTCAAAGGCGGTTAAGAGAGAAGAATTACAGTGAAATAAAAGTAAATCCCGTATGTCTTGCAGGTTCATATATATTTGACGGAAGGAGTTATTTTTCAAATAAAAGGGGAGAAAGAATAATTACGGCACCGGCATTTGAAGAAGCAAGTATTTGTTACGATGATGAAAGCATAAACAAAGTAAAAAAAGGAAAAGAATTTAATATATATGATGAAACGATAGAGGCATTGGTATTTTCGCTGAAGGATTTTTGCAGGAAAACAGGTTTTAAGAAAGCGGTAATAGGTTTATCCGGAGGTATAGATTCGGCACTTACGGCAGTACTTGCTTGTAAAGCCATAGGAAGTGAGAATGTTATTGGAATAACGATGCCTAGTGAATATTCAAGTTCTGGAAGTGTAGATGACAGTATGGAACTTGCAGAGAATTTAAATATGGAATGCATTAATATACCGATAAAATCTATGTTTAATTGTTTTGTAGAAGATATACAGAGAGAGAAATATAATGATTTAGCGGAAGAGAACCTCCAATCCAGACTGAGGGGAATAATTTTAATGAATTATTCAAATCGATATAATGCATTATTACTGGCGACAGGAAACAAGTCAGAGGTAGCAACGGGATATTGCACATTATACGGTGACACATGCGGTGGTTTTTGTTTATTATCAGATATATACAAGACAGATATATACAAAATTGCGGATAGGATAAATAAAGAAGGGATAATAATACCGCGAAGCACGATAAGAAAGGCACCTTCAGCGGAGCTAAGACCGAATCAAAAAGACACGGACAGTTTACCTGAATATGAAGTATTAGATAAAGTTATAAAATTATATTTTGAAGAGAGGATAAGTATAGAAGAAATAGAGTATTTATGCCCCGGTAAACCTGTAAGGCAGATAATTAAGACAGTTTTAAGAGCAGAATTTAAACGAAAGCAAATGACGTCTGGAGTAAAAATAACTAATCGTTCATTTGTATGTGATATAGATTATCCTAATATATAGCGGAGATAGATAAAAATGAAAAGGATATGGTTAATAATAGGATTTTTGATAATATTAAATTATAATAACCAAGAAGTCAAAGCGACGATAATAATACCTTCTTCGGTAGCTGAAGAGATAGAAAGAATGGGATTTGAGGCGAATGAAGAAGGCATATTCAAGGCATCAATTGAGGGAAATATAAAAGTATTAAATTATTTTATTCAATCAAATGCGAATGTAAATATAAGAGATAAGGAAGGTCGGACGCCGGTATATTATGCGGCAGAAGCAGGGAATGTAAAGGTGGTAAAATATTTACTTTTATGCGGAGCGGATATAAATGCGAGGACAGACGATTTAAAATCGCCGTTAATGGCGGCAATCGAGGCGAAATCGTATGAAACAGCGAAGATATTGATAGATCATAATGCATCATTGATAAATACGGATATTGAGGGCAAAACGGCATTACATTATGCGGTAATAAATAATGAATTACGGACTTTAAGATACATGTTATCAAGATATTGTGATATTGATGGAAGAGATGATTATGGAAACACGCCATTATTTTATGCCGGAGACAAAAGTATAGAGTATATAGAAGCAATAATAAATGCTGGTGCGGATAAAGACGGAAAGAATTCAGACGGAAGAACGGTGTTACATGAAGCCGTAATTAAAAATAATTTTGAGAATGTAAAATTTTTGATAGAAAACGGAGTAAATGTAAATATAGAGGATGAAAGCGGACACACGCCGATATTTTATACAAAACGGGATAATCCGATATATATATACTTAATTGAATCGGGAGCAAAGATGCAGGACGAATAAATTAAACCCCTTTTTTAAATACGGGAATGAGAATAAACATACAACAAAATGCTGATATAATCCAAAAATATAAAGCACCGTACCAACCGAAATTATCAACAAAAATGCCTGTACCGATACTGGACAAAATAGCACCGAAGTAGCCAAAAATACCGCAAAAACCGGTAGCAGCAGAAGCGACTTTTTTAGAACCTGTTTCAACGGCACAAATACCTCCTACGAACATTCGCGGACCTGCGGTAAAAAATCCGATACCGCCAATACAGACATAATCGAGAATTGTAGAAAACGAACCCGAACCCTGATTTTTCAAAAGACCAAAAACACAAAGAGCAAAACCTGCAAGGAATAAAAAAGTAACAGGCATTCTTTTACCTTTAAATAAAAAGTCAGAAAAAACACCTGCAAGAAGAGTACCAAAAATACCGCACAAAGGTAAATACATTTGTTTTTGACTTGCAAGTTCAACAGAATTATGTTTAATTTCACACAAGTATTTAATAATCCAATCTTCGGTACCGCACCTGCAAATATAAACAAAGGTAAAAGCCAATGCCAAAAACCACATAGTGGGATTTAGAAAAACGTATTTTTTTAAAATGACGAAATAAGATAAATTTGCCTCATCATCAATCGGTTCAACAGTTTCATTTTTTTTCCCTTCCGAAAAAAGTTCAACTTCAGGCAGCCCGATTGTAGTTGGTTTATCACACATGTGAGTATAAATATAAAGGCATACTATAATATTAATAATACCCGGGACAATAAAAGCGGCATGCCAGCCTAATTTAGGAACCAAAAAACCTGCAAGCAGGAAAGCCAGCCAAGTTCCAAACTGATGAGAAACAGTCCACAATGACCAAATTGTACCTCTTTCTTTATTAGACCACCAAAAAGCCAAGGATTTGGCAATTCCTGGAAAGCCCATAGATTGAAACCAACCGTTAACACCCCAGAAAAATGCCATCACAGTTAAAAGAAGCGGTTGACCAAAAAATATTTTATCTTGAGGGATAAAACCGGGACTAAGAGCAAAAGCAATATTAGCAACAGAAGAAATGAACAGTGCTGTAGTCAAGAATTTTTTAGCATCAGCTTTGTCTGCAATAACTCCGTTAATAAATTTACCAAAAGCATAAGCAAAGTATAGAGCAGCACCCAATAAACCCAATTGGACGTTTGAATATCCCAAATCAGAGCTCAAATCCGGTAATGCTGCTGCAATATTTTTTCTCGTCAGGTGAAAAACGGTATAACCGATAAAACACGATGCAAAAATATCTATGCGTTTTTTTCCGTATAGTTTTTTAACCTGCTCACCATCCGTAATAACGGGAATATCTTTAGGTGCTTTATAAAAATCAATAACTTTTTTGAACATAAAAACTCCGAACATTTACTACAAATTATATAAATTATTGCAAAAAACAAAAAAATTGTCGAGTTAATAATTCTATTCTTTTATTTTCATTTCTCAATTTTTTTAATATTAATTATTTTATTTCAAGTTTTAAAATTATTATGAATAATACTTACGAAGTTTTTCATAATTCGGATTTTTTTTCATTATAGCTATTATTTGCCAAATTGAATCATTACTTTGTTTTTTCAAAAATTCTTCAAAATCACTATCTGATATGAAATATAATAATCGTAATATTTCCTTGAAACCTAATATTGAAATATTAGGTTTATTTATTATTTTTCTCAAACATTCAAGCCAATTTACATCATTGCAACTGTACATTCTGACATTATTTTTCAGTCTTAAAGGAGCGACTAACTTTTCTTCGTCATAAGTTCTTAATCTGTCAGCAGATATTTTTAGTTCTTTTGCAACTTTACTTACTGTTAATATAGGGGAATTTTCATCCAGCATAAATACCTCTTTTTTAATAATAAAAAGTAAAATTTTTAATTTCAATTTAAGTGTATAAAAATTAGCAAACTGATATATTGAAATAATAATATTAGGTGTAAAAATATTAGTTTATGATATTATACATGTTGCTAATATTAGTTAGATATACAAGAGGCATGACATGTTGATGAAATATGAAATAAGCGGGCAATTTTCCGAAAGAATAAGAATAGTCAGAGCCATAGCAATAATTCTTGTAGTTTTTGTACATGCATATCGCACGGAAGTCAGTTATGCCGGGCAGACAATAACTTTGCCGATACCGGAATGGTTTGAAATATTACAGACGATAATATCAAAAATTATTGCAAGCAGTGCGGTTCCGGTATTTTTTGTTATTTCATCAATATTACTTTATTGTAAGGATTTTTCATATACGGATAATTTGAAAAAGAAGATAAAGACATTACTTATACCGTATTTGATATTGAATACATTTACGATTATTGTATTTGCAATATTACAGAATATTCCGATGCTAAGTAAATTTTTTATGGTAGAAGATAGGATAATAGCGAATTGGGATATATTTGATTATATAAATGCGTATACTGGTTATCGTAATGGTTCACCTATACTTTATCCTCTTTGGTTTTTAAGAACGTTAATAATTTTAAATATTTTTTCGGTATTAATAAGAAAGATAATGGAGCGTTATCCTGATATTTTTATGATTTTAGCGACGATAATATATCTTTTGGTATGGAATTTTGACACGATTGTATATTTGCATGTATATTCATTTTTTTATTGGATTTTGGGATGTTACATAGTGGTAAAAAAAATAGACATAGAGCGATATAAATGTTTACCGATAATTTTTATACTTTATGGAATAATAATATTTGCGGATATAAAGTCGGACATTTATTTTTTTGGAGATATGATACATAATATCAGTAAATTAATGGGTTTATATGTAATAATAGCAGGCTGTACGAGGGTTAATAATTTAAAATTAAAATCGATATTATTGTATATATCAAAGTATTCATTTTGCATATATTTGTTTCACGAGATGCAATTATCGTATGTTAGGAAATTATGCGGATATTTTTTACCTTTAGAATTCAAGTTTATTTTTTGTGAATATTTTTTATGTTCAATATTTATGATTATATTTTGTATATTGATAAGTATGTTAATAAATAAAATATCACCTAAAATATATGGAATAGTGACAGGTAACAGAATATAAAAAAGAGTATTTAAAAGGAGAAGTTCTTATTTAGAGGATAAGTTTTGTAATCTATTAATAAATTTATCGGTTAAAACCTGATGAACGGAATATTTACCGGAGAAAATTTTATTTGTTTGAATGATTAATTCATCAGTAATTTTTGCATAATTAGGATTTACGGGAGTTGGTTTTGAATTATTTAAGGCATCAATGAAGGCTTTAGAATTTTTAGGTTTTAAGTTAGGGGCGAGGAAAACAGTACTATTAGCAATTTTTTTTCTGGCAGGAGTTATGAGTCCGGTTTGAGTAAAAATTTCGGAAGTTTTTTCGGATGAAAGGTAGAGTACAAAATCGATAGCGGTATTTTTATTTTTTGATGATTTTGAAACAGCCCAACCGGAAGCATCAGAGATAGATTGAGAAGTGGCGGAGCGGGGGAAAGGTATAATATCCCAGTCGAAAGTAATCAATTCTCTGAATTTTGGAACTATCCATCTTCCGGACAAATACATTGCTAATTTACCGTTTATGAACATTTGAGCGGATGTCACGGAAGACATTTGCCATTGATGAGGAATGGAAGCGTCTTTATTTATCATATCGGAATAAAAAGACAGTCCTTTAATACTGTTTTGAGAATTTAAGATTATATTTTTCCCGTCATTGGACAAAATTCCTCCGTTAAAGTATTCTAAAAAGCAGAGCCAAAATAGAGGATCTTGTTCAAAGTTAAATCCGAAAACACCGTTTTTAGAATAATATTTTGCATATTTTTTTAAATCCTCAAGAGTTTTAATTTTTTCAGGATTTTTAATTATATTTTTATTTACGAAAATAACCAAATTTGAGACATCTCTGGGAATTGCATATAATTTTCCTTGATATTTAAAACAATCGACAGAACTTTTAAAAAAGTCATTTTCGTTGATTAATCCGCTTAAATCTTCAAACAGATTTGCTTGGATATACATAGGAGCATAGGTATTATTAACGAAAACGACGTCAGGTTGAATTTTAGAGGCGAATAGGAGATGTAATTTTCTGAAATAATTTTCAGGAATATGAATAAAATCTATTTTAACATTCGGATTTTTCTTTTCATAATCGGAGATAATTTGTTTAAGAAGTTTATATTCGGTTTTTGAGCCCCAAGAAGAGAATTTTATAACAATTTTTTTATCTTGTATTTTTGAGCAACCGTTAAGTGTGCAGGATAAAAAAAATAATAAAAATATAATCAAAAATTTTTTCATTATTTATATTCTCCGATTAAAGAAATTTCATTCAAAGAAACTTTAATTAAAGCTTTATACTTATTCAAGATAACGGAATAAGTTGAATAAGAGCGGGTTTTAGTACACAAATCCATAAATAAAGGTTCATCATTTAATTCATTAAGAAGGAAAGTTTTAATTAAAAAAGTTTTGGAATTGAGGTTTCCGAATAAAAATGACTTATCAGCATATTTAACCAGATTAAAGCCGTGTTTATCATCAATTGCGAAGCAGTCTATTATTTCAATATTTATGGAGGGATTGAAATCAGGAATAATATTTTTTATGGAATTTTTGAAATTTTCAATAAGAATATCATAGATATCGGGATTTATATTAATATCAGGTTTATTTTTATTTTCGGAAATTGGAGATAGGCTGTTAAAGAATAAATTTTTTTGTTTTAAAATAATATCGTCAGCTTCTTGAACATCAACTTGATGATGAAGATTTTGAGCAGAAGGGAAAGTATTATTTTTATAAGTATTAAAATTATAGTAAGGAGATTTATTTTTAGAGCCGGTTGACTCAAAGTAGCATTCCAATCCCGGGAGTTCGGGAACACCCGGCATTAAAATCAGGTCATCTTTGTGGACAATAATTTTGACAAGCTCATCGACGATATTATCGGTGTTATCCTGCAAAACGAGATTATCAGAGTTATTTTGTATTAAATCAGAGTTTTTGTGTTGAGATAAAAATTTATCCGAAGAATTTGGTAAAATATTATTATTATTGATATATTGGGATGATAAATTTTCGGAAAAGATGGCAGGATTTGCAAAAGGGTTTGTATTTTTTATATTTTCGTCAGATTTAAGAAGATACTTTTTTCTATAAATAGAATTAAAGATAAAAATAATATATAAAGACAAGCAAAACAGGAGAAAGAGAGATAGGAAAAAGAAGTATTTATTACTCAATAAAGCAGATTTTAATTTTTTCAAGAGAAGCCAACAGTAATGAAAAGTAAGAGTTTTAGATTTTTTATCAGAGGAGAGAGAGGAAATATCAATAATAGGAATTTTATTGTCATCAACGAGGCAGCTGAGGGAAATTTGTTGAAATGAGGGAATTTTTAAGGGAAGCAAGATAAAAGCGGAACAAAGAAATGTAATAAAAAACTTTAGATATAGCATATAAAGATTTTACTAATATTTGTAATTAAATGCAACTTCATATTAACAAATAAAAACAATAAACATTAAGAATTTAAAAGGGATTATTGCTAAAGGGAGTCAAGTATGATAAACTTTAGAAAAGGCAAGAAATGGAGGTTGTTGTAATGTCTAGAGAAGACAACGCATTAATGTTTGGAATAGGTATATTAGCAGGAGTGACAGCTGGATTTATAGTAAGTTTATTATATGCCCCGGCATCTGGAGAAGAAACCAGAAAGAAATTGGAAGCAGGAGTGACAAATTTTGCAAAGGAACGTTGTCCATCATTAGAGGATACGAAGAGGCAGGCACTTGCCACGGTAGATGTTATCCAGTTTAAGATTGAAAAAGCCGTAAGAAGGATAAATGATGCAATAAAGGCGAAACAGCTTGCCAAAGCGAAAGAAAAAGAGCATACGGTATACGGAATATAGAAAAGGACAAAAAATGAGTCAGACATTAGAGATATATCTGTGTATATTTATAACGGTAACGGTTGTTTTGTTAATAATAGTATCTGTATTTTTAATCAAGTTGTTAATAGATATTACTAAATTGGCAAATAATTTGAATGATATAGCGACAGTAATAAAAAGTGATATAGAACCAACGGTTAAAGAAATGAAAACAGCATTACAAAGTATAAATTCGCTTATTCAAGTTACGGATAAGAATATGACCAATTTTAGGAGTATAACCACAAAGATATTAGGAGCGGGATCGGCGGCTATTTCCGGGATAAGGGGTCTAACCGGCAGTTTTTGGAAAGGTTTGTCAACCGGAATAAATATTTTTGGGAAACGATAGTTAAAAATATAAGTACATAAAAAGTAGGAAAGTCAAAATAAAAGGAGTAAATTATGTCAGTAGCAAAATTTTTAGCAGGATTTGCGGTAGGAACCGTAGTTGGTGCAATAGCAGGTCTTTTATTTGCACCGCAATCAGGAGAAGAAACTCGGGAAATGATTGCAGAAACATCAAAGGATTTGTATGATAAAGCACAAGATTCGGTAAATGAACTTCAGGACAAAGCAAGTGAAGTAATGGCAAATTTGCAGGAAAAAGGAGATGAACTTGTTGAAAAGATACAAAATCTTGTGAAGAAGACGGAAAATTCAAATTAAATTACAAAATCTAAAATGAAGCACAAGGCACTAAAAGGCACTCGATTTCAATAAATCGAGTGCCTTTTATATTTTTATACAGGAATTTATTAAAATAAATGTAGAGTATTGTAAAAAAATATCCCCCCGGAAGTTATTTATATTAAACTTAAGTAAGTAGGAAGAGCGAAAATGTTAAAAAATTTTTTACTAAGTATATTGCTATTGTTTTTAATCACTGCAAATGCGGCATATTCTTATGATTCCGAAACGCCAATAAGGGTAGGTATAAGTGATAGTACTTTTCAAAATTATATATATAGTGAAAAAGACTTTTATACAGAAGGAGTTTTAGAAATAACAGATATAAGTACCGGTGAAGAGATAAAAGCAGCAGATGGAAATATAAGAATAAGTATAGAAAACGGATATTTTCAGATATATCATGAAGGACAATTAAAGAAGAGTTATATTACAGGTCCTATAGTAATAAAATCATTGGATGGGAACGGATTAATAGGGATAAAGAACCATACCAGAGCCGGGAAGCCTGCTTTATACAGAGGGATAATAGAGTTAAAGCAAACGATAAAGAAATCCAACGGATTTGTAATAGTTAATGTAATTGATTTAAAAAATTATTTAAAGGGAGTAGTTCCGAATGAGATGCCTGTATCATTCGGTTTAGAGGCATTAAAAGCCCAATGTATAGCGGCAAGAAATTATGCATTAAGACCAAGGGATAAATATTATGATGAATTTGACATTTGTGATTCAGTTGCTTGTCAAGTATATTTTGGGGCTAAGACAGAAAAAGAACTTTCAGACAGAGCCGTTGAGGAAACAGACGGGCTTGTAGCATTATATGGCGGAGAATTGATATTGGCGGTATACAGTTCAACAGCCGGTGGTTATACGGAAAGTTACTCAAATGCATTTTCGGATCCTTGTTCCAAGGAGTTTCCCGGTGAAGACATTCCTTATTTACAAGCAAAGCCGGACATATCGGGCATGAAGAGTTTAGAGAAAGAAGAAGATGCAAGAGAATTTTATACATCTAAACCGGAGACATTTGATAATAATTCATCATATTTTCGGTGGACGAGGAGCTGGGGTATTGATGAATTTATACAAATGTTAAATACGACATTAAAAGAGCAAGCAGCGTATGTAAGTCCCGGATTTTCAGATTCGGATAATTTTGAGAAAATAAGAGAAATCAGAATTAAACAGCGTGGTTATTCCGGAAAAGTTATGTTTATAGAGATAATTACGGAAAAGGGGACATATACAATAGGCAAGGAGCTTACATTACGCAGATTATTCAAAAAAAACGGAAAGGCATTACCGAGTGCAAATTTTGTTTGTGATTTAGTACGGGATGAAAACACGAAAGAGATTGCAGTAAAATTTTCCGGAGGAGGATTTGGTCACGGAGTAGGCATGAGCCAATACGGAGCCGGAAAGATGGGAAAGACAGGCAGTGATTTTATTGAGATATTGCAGCATTATTATACCGGAATATCCATTGGAACAGTACCTTTTACGATTACTTCCGAAAGAGGGAAAAATGTTGTCAGTCAAAGTTTTTATGCTCCCTATGGAAAAGCTGAGATAAAAATAAATGAAATAAGGGGACTTTCTGAATTTACAATTATTATAAACGAAAAAGAAATAGACTGTGAATTAAATATAATGCATAAAAAGAACAAGATAGATATTTCAAAATATATATCAAAAGGAATGAATACTGTAGAGATAATTATACCGTCTGATTATTCGGGAAGTAAAATGTTAAATGCTTACATTGAAGTGAAGGGTAGTAACAATGAATACTAATTCTTCGATATTCAATGCGGCAAAACTCATAGCATTAATAACAATATTTTCGAAATTTGTTGGTTTTGTTAGGGATATAGTTATAACAAAATACTATGGAGCAGGAATAGTTTCAGATGCATATTTTTATGCATATCAACTGCCTGCACTTGCTATAGTGATATTAGGAGGAGTAGGAGGACCTTTTCATAGTGCAATTGTTTCTGTTTTTGCGAAGATAATTCCGGAAGGAGCGAATAAAGCGGATGAAACAGCGGATAGATTGTACAATTCTTTTTTCACGGCAACATTTATATTGTTTTTATTATTAGGAATTTTAATATTTATTTATTCTGAACCGATAATGAGAGTGGTGATAAACGGTGGATCAGAAGAACTTGTAAAGATGGCATCGACGCATTTGAAGATTATGTCACCGGTATTTGTAATAGGTGGAGTAATAGGTATATATTACGGAATATTGGTAACATTTAAAGAATTTTTAATGCCGAACTTAGCTCCTGTAGCAATGAGTTCAGTAATAATAGCAGGGATAATAATTACGTCGGATGATGCAAACGGATATGTACTTGCGTGGGCAACTACAATAGGAGCAGTTTTGCAGTTAAGTTTACAGTACCCAAGTATAAGGAAGCTGGGTTTTAAAATAAAACCGAATTTTAATTTTTTAAATAATCCAAAATTCAATCAGATATTGGAATTATTATTTCCTGCCGTATTAAGTTCAACAGTAGGTCAAATATATGTATATGTGGATATGTTTTTTGCTTCACAGTTAAA
>CANQLA010000002.1 GCA_947624605.1 Candidatus Gastranaerophilales bacterium
TTCGGCAGTATTTTTATATACTGCAAGAGTATTACGATCTACGATTTCCATAACAATATCAAAAGTTGGTTGTTTTTCTCTTTCAAGAACAGTTTTTTGGGAACCTCTTCTTTTTGCTTCGTCGTCTCCCAAGGTTACGGAACTTACACCACCTACCAAATCTGATAATATGGGATTTTTAATTAGGCTTTCGAGGTTATTTCCGTGTGCGGTTGCAATAAGCATAACGCCTCTTTCAGCAATAGTTCTTGCTGCTTGAGCCTCTGCTTCCGTACCGATTTCGTCCACGACAATAACTTCCGGGGTGTGGTTTTCGACAGCTTCAATCATAATATCTTTTTGCATTTCCGGTTGGGGAACCTGCATTCTTCTTGCTTTGCCTATAGCGGGATGCGGGGTATCTCCATCACCTGCGATTTCATTTGAAGTATCTATAATAATTACTCTTTTGCCTATTTCGTCTGAAACCAATCTTGATATTTCTCTTAACTTGGTTGTTTTTCCTACCCCCGGACGACCCAGAAATAGTATGCTTTTATTTTGCATTACAAAATCTTTTATACATTCTATGGTGCCGGTGACAACTCTTCCTATACGGCATGTAAGCCCGACAATTTTACCTTGACGATTTCTTATCGCACTAATTCTGTGAAGTGTGCCAGGTATCCCCGAACGGTTGTCATGCGTAAATGGTTGAAGTTTTGATGTTGTCAATTCTATATCGTTTTCTGTAACTAATTTATTTTCTATATAGTCTGTTTTTCCGTCTGCGTGCCTAACTTCGGGATTTCTTCCCAAATCAAGGACTATTTCAATAATATCGTCAACTTTAATTGTTTCTAAAAACTTCACTATATCGGGCGGAAGAATTTCAATTAACTTATTAAAGTCATTGTGAAATCTGATTATATCCATGAAAACCTTTCTTGAATTACTAATAATCAGCTAGATTATATCATTATTTTTTTTTTAAGGCTTGAAATTATAAAAAATTCAACTACTAATAGGAAAATTATTAAAAATTAGTAATTTGCAGTAATTTTATTTATTAATTCACAGGCTTTTTTCAACTGGGTATCATTTCCTTTAATAATATCTTTTCCTGTTAATTGAACAAAGTAATCGGGTTGCAAAACTCCATCCGTACAATTATAATTATTTCCGAATTCATATTTGGAAGTTGTTAAATTGAGAGAGGAATTATTAGGTAATTTAATAATTTGTTGAATTGCATTTTTCCCATAAGAGGGTTTTCCTACGAGGATAGCTTTTTTGTTGCTTCTTAGGGAACCTGCCAAGAGTTC
Organism: Candidatus Gastranaerophilales bacterium; assembly: GCA_947624605.1. GTDB lineage: Bacteria > Cyanobacteriota > Vampirovibrionia > Gastranaerophilales > Gastranaerophilaceae > RUG841. The sequence goes on from CANQLA010000002.1 coordinate 1,305, forward strand.
TGAGGAGCTTGCGGTTCTGTTGTCTATTAAAACCACTATAGGTTGTTGATAGTTATTGTTTGGTATTTGAGCGGTAAAGCAGAATTTCTTTTTATTTCTGTATTCTATTGTAACTATTTCGCCTTTATCGATGATTTCGTCAGCAATCAAAACGGCATTTTTCATTAAGCCTCCTATATCTCCTCTTAAGTCGATAATAAAGCCTTTAGCAGTATTTTTATATTTTTCCATAATTTTGTGAAAATCTTGTGATACATTTTGGTCCATAAGAGAGAGGATGGAGATGTAAACTATGTTATTTTTGAATTGTTTTTCATCTATTTGCAAAATTTTCATACACCCTGGTACAAGAGAGAAAGTTTCTTTCCTTTTATTTCTAAGGACTTCAACTTTAGTTAAAGGATAATTGCCTCTTAATAATCTGTCAGCACTGTTCATTTCGAGTCCGTTTATAGGATAATTGTTTATGCTTAGAATTATGTCACCTTTTTTAGGATTTACGAAAGAAGGAGAATTATCCAAAACTGTTGCACTATGTACAAAACCTGCAATTGTTGTAAGTTTTACGGTAGTACTTTTAAAATGTTTCATAAAAGGTTTGTGAAAGTTATTGCCTTTAATATTATGTTGCTGCAGAAAGAATTTTTTTTGAGATAAAAATTCCGAATGTTTATCGTTAAGGCTTGCCAGCATTGTATTAACTGCGACTGTGGCATCTTCATTTGTTTTAATATATTTTAAATATTTATATTTCCATCTGTTCCAATCCTGATTATTTAATTTAGGGTCTATATAATGTAGTTTTATATTTCTCCAGCAAGAGATATAAAGGCGTTGAGGGGAGATAGTTTGTAAGGCGGAAGTTTCTATAATTTTTTCTGCCCACACTCCGTTGAATGCGGAGTAAGGAGTAATAATTATAAAAATCACAGCCATACAAGCCATAATAAACAAGAGCATTTGCAATAATCTTTTTGACATAACTATCCAAATTTTTTATTTATTTTATCATATAATTTTCATAATAAAAAGTCACAAAAACTTTTTTTTTGACTAAAGATATAGTATAGTTAAGTAAGTGTAAGATAAAATTTTTGAGTTAATACAGAATTTAAAAACATGGAAAAAGGGGATAACGTAGCAAAAATAGTAAGTTTAATAAAATCGCAGCCAAAGGTTAACGATTCAATGAAACCTTGTGCAAAGTATCATTCAAATCCTATTTTCAAGAAATATTTTGTGATAAACTTGCGGAGTGGAATTAATAAATTTAAGATATCGGATTTATTTGAGTGATGCTTGTTAAAGTATTTGGATATATATATAATGATTGGAGAAAAACTAAGTATTTTTTCTTAGATGAAGATTTTTTAAAAGATGCAAAAAGGCGAGTGATGAATTTTAGATAATGATTTTGGGGAAATAGAGAGACAGAAAGAAAATTTGGTTGAAAAAGAGTTTTAGAGAGATTTATAAAGGATTTGGACTTAATGAATATGAAATTTCTGCTGAGACGGATTTTGTGACGGAAGTATTAACGGGGTTAAAAGCGAAGGATATTATTCTTGGAAAGGAACTAACGCAGGAACAGCAAAAGGAGATAGAATCGGTTTTATTGGAGAGGGTAAGGACGGGACGTCCGATACAGCAGATAGTAAAAGCGGCTTATTTTGCCGGGGACAGATTTTATGTAGATGAAAATACGCTTATACCGAGGCCTGAAACGGAATTTTTGGTTAATGTATGTAAGCAGAGGTATTCGAGGGGAGATAAGTTAAGGATATTAGATATAGGGACGGGATCAGGTTGTATTTCAATAGAGCTGGCGAAATATTTTTCAAATTCGGAAATTGATGCAGTTGACATTTGTCAACAGACCCTTGACGCAGCATCCAAAAATGTTGATGAATATGGGTTATCAGACAGGATACATATATATAAATCAGATATATACTCATCAATATCGGGAAAGTTTGACATAATTGTGTCGAATCCTCCTTATATACCATATTGTGATATAGGGAACATTCAGAGGGATGTATACGAATACGAACCGCATATAGCACTTTTTGCGGAAGAAGGCGGATTATATTTTTACGTAAAGATAATTGAGGAAGCGAATATTTATTTAAAAGACGGTGGATTTATAGTTTTTGAAACAGGTATAAATCAAGCGGATATAGTTTGGAAGATATTAGAGAGAAATAAATTTCGGCGAATCGGGACGGAGAGAGATTTTAACAATATAGACAGGGTTATATATGGCAATTATTTTGCAAAGGTATGATAACCGAAAATTCAAATCAAGGGAATAAAGGGAATTATAGGTTGTTTATCGGAAAAGGCGAAAGAAACCGAGATATTTAACGTATTTGATTTTTCAAATTCGGAGAAGAAAAAATTTTTTGTATAAATACAGTTTTAAGAAGATAAATGTAAAAAATTATTTATTGTTTTTTTTACCTGTTATATTTCTTATAGCGGAATAGTTGCGGATTTTTAGAAATGAGTCATATTAAAAATATAGGAAAAATAATAACCGGAATAATGATTAATTTTATGCGGGTTATAAGAAAATGAGGTAAAGATTCAAACGGAGGAAAAATGAGTGATGAAAATTTTGAAAAGATGTTAAGCTTTATTTTAAAAGCGGAAGGTGGTTATGTAAACGATAGGAACGATTTGGGAGGTGAAACAAACAAAGGAATAACTTGTGCAGTGTATAATAAATACAGAGCGGGTAAAGGGTTAAAGAAACAAAGTGTAAAGTACATTTCTGATAAAGAGGTAAGAGAAATATACTATAACGGATATTATAAGGCGAGTGGAGCGGATAGAATTAAGGATTTGGTATTAGCGATGTATGTATTTGATACAGCCGTGAATATGGGAGTTTCACGTGCAATTTCTTTTTTAAGGGAGTCAGAGGGAGATGCGGAGAAATTTGAAGAAATAAGGAGGAAGAAATATGAAGCAATAGTACTGGCACATCCGAATCAAAAGCGATATTTAAGAGGATGGAATAACAGGGTAAGCAATTTAAGGAATTATGCGAAGGGAACCTTTGGAACAATTCAGAAGATATCTGGGTAAAAGTAGAGGATTAGGAGTTAAAGCATAAAAGCGTAAAAATCATAAAAGCAAAAGAAGATGTCATAAAAGATTTTTTAAACAGTTTTGAGGGCAAAAATACACAAGAAAAGAAGTGTTGTTGGCATACTCCAAAGTTGATAATTATCTTAAAGATGTATACAAAAAAGAATTTCCGCACGGCGGAAATCGTAACGGCGGACGTCCCAAAGGCTCAAAAGCCGATAGAACGGAGCGGATAAATTGGGGCGGTATCTCCCGAGGGAAAAGTTATGATAATCGATGTTTTAACAAGTTTTCGCAATAATAAAAAACAAAATAGCTTAACAAAAATTCCGAGCAATGGTTGATTATGAATACAGTGTTGTTACCTCGAACACTTTCTTTATTTGGACTAAAGAGTCGGTTAAATCGGTGTAAAGACGATATTTAACTAATAAGTTAAATTAAAGCAAAGAAATAAGAGTATAATTAAAGATAGAAATTCATTTGACTTACAAAATATTTTAAATACATAGGGACTTTGTATGATGACATAGGAATATTGAATGCCAAAATACATACCAAAATTTGAGAAAATAAATTTTCAAAAAATTAAAACGCAAAGAGAGTGCTATATAAACATAATTGCGTCAAATATAATATGGGCGTTGAGAGGCTCGAACTCCCGACATCCTCCTTGTAAGGGAGGCGCTCTACCAACTGAGCTAAACGCCCGTGCGTATATTTATTATACATACAAGAAACAAAAAATCAAGTAGAATCTTAAATTTTAATTGAAAGCAATAAAATCGGGATATATGGGTAAAATACGAAATTTTTAAGTGAGGAAGAGAAATAGAAAGACTGTTATTTATAATATTAAAATATGTAAATTTTTAAGTGATTTATAAGATGACAATCGATGACGGCATAAATTGTTACAAATTTAACTCACCCAAAGGTTGTTTGTTTGCTTTTGTTTTGGCTGTAAACAAATATTTTCTCAAAAATATTTATATATTTCTTATTATATCATATTGATTATACAGACAAAATTACATATAATTTTTATGCAAAATTGCAAAATTGTGTAGAATTTTAATTTAATTCATTATAAGGAAGTAAACGAAATGGAATTTAAAAAAGTTGTTGGATTAATGGTTGTCTTACTGGCTGTTTGTTCGGCACCTGATGTATCATTATCACAGGAAGATATAACAACGTATAATAATTTAAAATCATTCTTGGAGAAAGAAAGTAATGATACCGGTACAGTTAGTCAGGATATAGAAATGTCGGGACCTATAACTACCCATGTACACAATTATATTTTGACATCCAACACGGGAAATACCAGAAGTTTAACAGGTGCAGACAGTATTACCATTGCTGCTGGTGCACAGCTTACCTTATATGGATTAAATGTGGAAGGCGGTCTTGCTTTAGCTGGTGATAATTCAAAATTGATTTTGGGTCAGAAAAGCGATAATAGAGATTTCACAATAGGCATAATTTCAGGAAGCGGAGATGTTACTGTAGATACAGGAGCAGTTATTACTGCTGGTGCAAGCATTGGTGCAAAATCTTTGACTTTGACATCAGGAGAGTTAAAGGGTGAAAGTACTGCTGTTACTCTTTCGGATAAAGCTGTTATATCTGCGGGAACGTTTGATGTGAGATCTTTATCTGCAAAAAGCTATGACCAAGACGGAGGTACGGTAAAATTATCGAATGATTTAACAGTTACTGATGGTATAGATATAGACGGCGGTACCTTAACGCTTGGTGCTACAAGTAAAGCAGCTGCCAATAATTTTGATATGGCACAAGGTACTTCGTTAGTTTCTGACGGAGTCAATTCAGTAACGACGACTAATGGCATAAACATATCCGGAACAGCTGAAAGTAAGGCGACTGTTAATGTTAATGAAAACCATAGCTTGACATTAACTCCGGGTACAACATTGAGCTTGTCAAACGTTAACTCCACTGTGGCTAACGGTGGTACATTAACATTTGATACTTCAAAAGGCAGTGCAACAGTTAATGACACGAGTATTACCTTAAGCGGTTCGGGTGCATTGAATTTGAAGGGTAATACGACGGTTCAAAACTCTCAAGTTACTCTTTCCGGTGAGGATTCAAAATTAAATATAGATTCCACATCAGGGGATGTTACATTTGTAAACGGCTCAAATATTACAAATTCAGGAACAATTGAAGTTGCGGGCGATAGCAATAATGTTAATTTAAACGGTACAATTAACAGTGACGGAAATACCCAAGGTTCGATACATAAAACAGGTTCAAACACATTAAATCTTAACGGTAAAGTTAATACTTCGTCTTTACAGATAGAAAACGGTATAACCAATGTTAATGAAGATGTGACGGTAAGTGGTGACGTACAAATTAAGGGAAGCAAAGGTAAAAACCAAAATGCAACGGTAAATGTTGCACAGGGCAAATCCATAACTGCACAAGGAGCTGTCAGTTTGGGATCGCAAGAAGACTATGAGTATACACATGTTAATTTAAATCAAGATTCAAAATTATCAGGTTCTTCTGTAACAATCAATTCCGAAGTGGATATGACGAAAGCGACAATTGAGGCGACGGCAGCAGAGGGAAGTGTTACTATAGGCAGAAAGTCAAACATTACGGTAAAAGCGTTAGAAGGACAGGATATTACCATAAGTACAATAAAAGGTGCAATAATCAACATACTCGGTGGTTCTGTCATTACTGTTGAAAATGGAGCAAGACTTGTATATGACGGACAGACGGTCAATTCTACGGATGCACATTATGATATAAAAAACGGAGCTGTTTGGCAGGCAAGTAACGGTGTATATACAAATGCCGATTTTACCGGAAACGGTGCAATTTTAAATAACGAAGGTAATGTTTCTTTTCTTGGCGGGTCACAAGAAACTCCTATGAGCTTTACGGAAAGTTTTGCATCCGGCAATGGCGGAGCTGTTTATAATGCACAAAGCGGTACAATTGATGTTTATGATAATGTTTCATTTTCCAAAAACAAATCAAGCGGTACAGGTGGTGCGTTGTATAATGAGGGCAATTTTACGGCACATAATTATACAGAAAGAGGAACGCTTGCAACAAATACGATTTTTGATAATAACAAAGCAGGATTTGATAATAACGGAAATGTTTTAAGCGGAGAACATCATGGTGGAGCAATCTATAATGCTCCGACAGGTAAAGTTCATTTAGGCGACAACTCAGTGTTTACATCTAACGTTGCTACAGGCAATGGCGGCGGAATTTATAATGGAAATGCCGATAATCAAGCGGTAGTTGTTGGAAACGGTGCAATTTTCAGAGAAAATATTTCTTATGGTAATGGTGGTGCTGTTTATAATAATGCAGGAACGGTTACTATTGGAGAAAATGCCAATTTTAGTACAAACTCTGCCGGAATTGGTATCAATGGCAGGGCAAATCCCGTTAAAAACAGTGATGGCGGAGCAATTTATAATGCAGGTAATTCAACGGTTGTTGTCGGCAAAAACGCAGTATTCAATGATAACTTTGCAACACAAAGCGGTGGTGCTATATATAATGAAGGAAAGTTGACTTTTGATGGAAGTTCAACCAGGGGAACCGATTTTTCGGTTCAATTTACCAGAAATCAGGTAAGCGGCTCAACTTCTGCACAGAAGAAAGGCGGAGCCGTATATAATAAAGGTACAATAGAAACGAAGAGTGAAAATGGCGGAACCGTAAACGGTTTTTATAAAGCTTTATTCGGTTCAGCTCAAAGTACTGAATATGGCAACTCGGCACAGCAGGGCGGTGCGATATATAATGAAGTAGGACCGGATAATACTCTTGTCATAGAGCAATCCACGTTTGTAAACAACTCGGCGACAACTGCTGGTGGTGCAATATATAATGCTTCGGGAACCTTAGATATTCATAATGGTTCGGTATTTCAAAAGAACTTATCTATGGAGGGAGAAGGCGGAGCAATCTATAATGCTGCCGGAGCAAATTTAAATCTGGTTGAAGGTTTGGTTTTTGGTGGTGTTGATAACGGTAACCAAGCAAACAAAGGTGGTGCTATATATAACGCAGGTCAATTAAATTCAAACGGAACCGAACAAAACACGGTCAAGTTTATTGCAAACAGTGCGATTTCGGCAGGTGGTGCATTATATAACGAAACAAGCGGTTTAAATCTTCAATATGTTGATTTTGAGGGTAACGTTGCAGGTTCTTTATATTCAAACAATTTTGGTCAAGGAGGTGCAATATACAATACGGGTTCTAATGTAAATATCCGTAATGCAAATTTCAGAGGTAATATTGCACAAGGTCAAAACGGTTCTGACCATGCTGCAGGCGGTGCTATTTATAACGAAGGTGATATTACTTTTGATAATGAGGTTGTTATTTCTGAAAACAGTGCTACTGATGCTTCAGGTTCAAATCTTGCAAAAGGTGGTGCTATTTATAACAGTAAAAATATTAAATTTAATACAGAAGTTGAATTACAATCAAACGTTGCAAACGGTCAAGGCGGAGCCATATTCAATGCCAAAGAAGCGACTTTAAGTTTTGCTGGTGAAGGGAATACTTTAATTGGCGGCAGACTGGAAGAAATTTGGTCGGGAGTAAATCCGACAAGAGGCAACAATGCCGATAAAGGTGGCGGTATCTATAATGAAGGTTCGCTCAAACTTTCAAAATCCGAAGCTGAAAATCCTGGCGGAAATTTCTATATTGTCGGCAACAAGGCGACAACTGCCGGCGGCGGTATCTATAATGTTTCAAATGTTGCAGGAGGAGTAATAAATCCTGAAACTCAAGGACTATATAATACATATTATTATAATAATAGTGTTGTACCTGCTCTTGGTTCGCAAATCGGTTATGGCGGCGGTTTATACAATGAAAAGAATACTTTAGATGTCAATGACAGCAATTTGATTACAATATCAAATTCATATTTTGAGAACAACAGTGCAGATATCGGTTCTGCAATATACAATACCGGAAAAATGGCAATTGATAGTTCGGTATTATTCCAAGGTAACAAGGTAGGTAGTGCTATAGGTAACGAGGGTATTTTAACCCTTCCTCTTGCTTTTCTTATTGATAATCAAAATCCCAATGCCGGTGCTATATGGAACCAAGGTAATGGTATTGTCAATACTTATGGATTGTATTTATCTAATTTTTCAACTCCGAATACTCAAATGATATATCCTTCCATGTTAATTTCTGCCGGATATGTTGATGATTCTTTGGGCAGAGCTGCGGTTAGCGGTGCTGCATTACACCTTACTGATGAATCTCAATTGAATTTAAGTATTACAGGTTTACCACAGGAGTATCAACAAGATTATCCTAATTCGATTAAAGCTGCATTGTTTTCTAATAACATCGGATACAAAGGCGGTGCATTGTATAAAGATTCTAAGGATAATTTAACTATAGGCAGTCCGATAAACGGTTTACCCGGTAATATAAATATGAAACTTGGTTTAGATGAAACTTCGCCTGTTTATCCGTATAACGTGTTGTTTTCAAATAATATTGCATACCAGCGTACAGATTTACCTGAAGATAATACTGCTGATGGCGGTGCTATATATAATTCCGGAAAAGATGGTCGTAACAGTTCTATTAACATAAAAAATGATGTTATATTCTTGAGTAATATTGCGACTGGTAAAGGTGGAGCTATTTATAACGGTGTTGACGGTCAAATAAATTTTGATCCCGGTTTTACTTTAGGTGAATCTTCACAAGGATATTCTAACATTGCCCAAGTCGGTGGCGGTGGTATTGCAAGCTATGGTCTGTTACAATTTTCTAACGGAAATGACAGAGCTGCTTACTTTACTTATCAAGGCGGTGGTGCTGATATTTCTGATATCAATTTGCATATTTTTAACGGTGATGGCGGTGCTATTTATCTTGGCGGTTCTGCTGTTGTTAATACCGATGATTTGCAAAATACAATGAATAATTTTGTATTTACTCACAACGAGTCATTACGAGGCGGTGCTATATTTAATGACAGTTATAATCCTTTAACTATTCAATCTTCTCAATTTTCTTCTAACAGAGGCTATAGAGATGGTGGTGCAATTTATACCGGCAGCGGATCTGATACAAATATTATTTTAGATAATTTAAATATATTTACGGGAAATTATTCCGGTAATACAATGCCTTCCATTTCTTCTTCAGGAAAAGGCGGTGCGATATATAACAGCGGTATTCTAAACATTTCTGTTCCCGAAGGTACTGATGCTCCTATTCCTACTTTTGTCGGCAATAGTGCAATTGGTGAAGATGGTCGTGGTGGTGCTATTTATAACCAAGGTAACCTGACAGTTCATGGAAATACGGAATTTTACAGAAACTCAGCAGAATATGGCGGTGCGATTTTAAATGATGGTGTATTAACTTTAGATATTTCAAATGGTGATATAGTATTCAATCAAAACTATGCTACTGCCGGTTCTGCTATCTATATGCAAGGAGATGAAACTTCAGGTTCATCACTTACTATTGACGGCAACAATTTACACTCGGTTACATTTAGTGAAGCGGATCCTCTGACTGGTACTCCTGCTCAGACTATTGCTTCTGATCCTTCTACTGCATCTGCAATTGCTGTACGTGGCGGTAGAGTTAACTTCTTATCCGATGCAAGCGGTTATCATGGTTCTTATTATCAAACAGGTGGTATTGTTACTACTGCTAACAAATTCCTTGATGTTTCCGATGCTCCTATCAAAGCTGTAACTGATGGTACTTTTATTTTTGAAAATGGTGCACAACTTGTTTCGGATGACTTAACAATTTCAAACAACGAATTAACTTCTAAAGCTACTGTTATCTTTAATAAAAACGATAAATCAAAATTATCTGACTTGAGTGCTTTATATGACAGTGCTTCTACTAATAATTATTTCTTATATGGAAGTGATGAAAACGGTTATCATAAAGTCATTTTAAGGGCTGCTGATGTTGAAATCAATGATGATGCATTAATTGCTCAAGATGCTACTATTGGAAATGCAAGAAACAGTTACTCCGTAAGAAATTTGAAATTAAGTAACGGTGCTACAATCGGAAAAAATATTACAGTTGTCGGCGGTTCTCAATTATCTGAAGAAGGTGCTACTCTTACTCTTGCAGAAGGTGTGTTGGGATCTGAACAGGCAGGTGTTTACTTAAAAGACTACAATGCAAATCTCAAGTTTGAAAATTCAAGAACGCCTTTGGTTATGGGCGGTAGTTTGAAAAATGACGGTCCAACTTACAATTCTTCAATTTCAAAATCAGGTGACGGACTTGTTCTCGTTACTGGTGATGCTTCCGCTTTTAACGGTAATTATTCTCAATCAGCAGGTATTGTTGAGTTTGCTTCCGGTTCAAAATTCTTCGGTGATGGAACATCTTTCGTAAAAAGCGATGGTTCACCTTCTATTACCGGTGGTAAGCTTCAAATTGACGACGGAACTATCTTTACCGGTCATTCTTATTTGAAACTCGGAAGTGGTGGCGGATTTTCTACTTCTGTTAAATCTAATGTAGATCTTACCGGCGATAATGTCCTTTTGTCGATTGGTGAACCAAATCTGACTGTTGAATTTGATCCTAATTCTTTATTGGAGGTTACTAATAATTCTTCTGTTAATGCTCAAAAAGATCAAATTTTTATCGGTAACGAAAATCTTCAGGTTAATTCAGTTGTTTTAGGCGGTTCTACAAATGTCGGTTCAGTTGATGTTACTGTCAATCCTAACACTACATTCGTGTTGCAAAATGACAGGGCCGCTGCAGATCCTGCTCAAGTTGGTTTGGGCGGAGTTTTAGGTTTGGGTTCTAATGTAAAATTCCACGATGCCGCAGGTAATTCCGTAGTACCCAATATCCTTTTAAAAGATAATACTCAACTTAGATTTACTAATGATGATGATGCTAAACAAACTTTGAATATCGTTTCCGATAATGCTCAAGGTTGGGCGGATTCAAATGGTGACATCGTTAAAGAAAATAAAGGTAAGGTCGTAATTGATGGTAATTATGATAATTTCCACGGTTCTTTAATCCTCAAAAACGGAGAAATCGCTACTAACGGTAAACTCTTTAATTCGGATGTCAAGTTCGATTTATCTCAATTGAGTGACGGTGCTGTTGCTTCTGTTAACAACATTATTAATTCTAACGATTTATTCATCGTTGGCAACGTCGGTGAACCTAATTCTTCCAAAGTTTTCAACCTTTCCGTTAACAACAACAGAGGAAACATTGAATTTAGACAAGATGCAAATTCACCTTATAATAATGTATACTTATACAATAATTCAGTCGCTAATTTCAGTTCTGCCGGTTCAGTTAATATGAATGATTTAACTATTAAAGATTCTACCGTTAACTTATTGGCAGGTAATATGAATGTATTCGGCAATATGTCAATGGGTTCAAATTATAATATGATTAATAATCAAATTAATACCTTGAATATTGCAAATAATCTGACACTGACTGGAAATAGTAATTTCGCTATTGATATCAATCCAATTTTCTATCAAAGCGATAAAGTTATTATTAACGGCAACGTTCAATCCGATTCATCCACCCCTCGTGCTTTGAACATTTCTGATTGGAAGTTGATGTCTGATCCTGTTTCTCAAGCTTCTGTTTATCAGGTCTTTGATGTTAAAGGCTCCGTAAATAATGTCGTATTTACTACTACAAAAAATACATTATTTACTCCAATTGCCAATTATATGTTTAATTCCTTGGGTAACGGTTCTTATATGTTATATCGTACCGGCTATACACCGGCTGCTATGGCTGTACCTGTTGCAATGCAGGTTGGCGGCTACTTAAATCAACTCGCAAGCTATGATATGGCTTTTGGAAACCTTGATACCGTCTTGAATTTACCTCTTCTCGGTTACTATAACCGCTATGCTAATTCTGATGACGAACAAATGGTTTATTCTCCAATTTTTATACCTGAATTGGATAAGGGATTGTGGTTTAGACCTTATGGTAACTTTGAAAAAGTTAGCCTCCATGATGGTCCTAAAGTAAATAACCAATCTTATGGTGCTTTCGTTGGCGGTGATACTCCTTTAACTGAACTCGGTAAGGGCTTCCAAGGTACTTTATCTGCTTATGCCGGTTATACAGGCTCTCACCAATCATTTGACGGTATTTCTAATTACCAAAACGGCGGAACTCTTGGAGTCACCGGTGCTGTTTATAAAGGAGGCTTCTTCAGCGGGTTGACCGTTAACGTCAATGCTTCCGGAAATGACTCTTCAACTCCATACGGAAATAATGATTTCTTTATGTTAGGTTTGGGTGTCGCTTCTAAAACAGGCTATAATTGGGAACTTGCCAGAGGTAAATTCGTCATTCAGCCCAGTTGGTTAATGTCTTATTCTTACATTAATGCTTTTGACCCGGGTAAGCTCGCAGGTATCTATAACATCGATGCTGACGGTTTACATGGTATCCAAATTTCTCCTCAAATTAAATTTATTGCTAATCTCCCTTATGGTTGGCAACCTTATGCACTCTTTAATTTCCGTTGGAATTTGGCTGATGAAACTCACGTTACAATTAACTCCATTGATATCCCTGAAATTTCTGTTAAACCTTATCTTGAATATGGTATCGGTGTCCAAAAACGTTGGGGTGACAGATTTACTGGTTACGGTCAATTCCTTGGCAGGGGTGTCGGAAGAACCGGTGTCGGTCTCAACTTTGGCTTTAGATGGTCTATCGGCAGCGGCAGATAATACGTATTCATCTCAATCATTAAAGAGAGGGAAAATCTTTCCCTCTCTTTAATTTTATTATATGATTTTTTTATTATATTAAATTTTTAAATTCTTGTCCTAAACTAATTCCGGTATTTCATCTACATTAACAATTTGTTCTGCCTTCTTTAAATCATATGCTGCTTGTAAATTCATCCAATATCTGGCTGATGTATTAAACGCTTTCGCCAGCCTTAATGCAGTTTGTGCTGTTATACCGTTTTTGCCGTTAACCAACTCTGACAACGATTGCCTTGAAATTCCTATGTTCGCTGCTGTTTTCGATATCGTTAACCCGTTTTCTTTTATATACAATTCATTTAATATCTCTCCGGGATGTGGCGGATTATTTGTTATCATTTCCCCTCCATTAACCTTCTTTGCTTGGCGTTAGTTTGAATACCAACTTTTTACCTTCTTCGATATAGATTGAATAAATTCCATTCTTCTTTATTCTCGTAAATTTAAATGACTGAATTTTACAATCTCTTAATTCATCTGCTGCATCTAACTGTGACAAAATTAACCGTAACCTCTTTGTGTCTACGTTTTCCAGTCCCTCTTCTTTGCCCTCTGTATAAAACTTTTCTAAAAATTTATTCTTAAATGATTTTATCATGTCAACATTTTACGTCATTCTTACGCCTTTTGTCAATATCATTAAAATGCTTTTCTATCGCTTCAATTAGTTTGTCAACCTTCCCTTGCAATTCTTCCTTTGTTCCTCCGTTTTCTATTATATAATCCCATCCCTTATAATCATCTAATGCTGTTTCTGTGTAATCATCTTCCCTTGAAAGTTTTCCCCTCTTGCCTCGCTGTGTTGCATCTGCTTCCACTCTTATACAATATGCTTCTTGCTCTTTGAATTTTTCTATCTCATGTCGCATCCTTACATCAGGTACGATTATGCTTCCTCTCTCTGCTAATATAACTTTAATCCATTTATCTTCGTCAGCTTCTCGTCCCTTGTTCCCAAGTGCTATTAAATCTGCTCTGTATTCAGATTTGTTCTTTTCTATTTCTTCTATGCTTATTCCGCTTTCCTGCGAATATATTTTCTTGATTGCATCTGCTAATCCAATCCTGCGGAAATTTCGCTTCTTTTCCATTATTAATTTCGCTATCGTGTCTTTTCCGCAAAATTGCTTGCCGGATATTATGATTATTTCATCTGCCATTATTTATTTTCTATTTCTTTTAAACTTAAACTGATTCTCCTGTCGTCCGGGTTGAATTTTAATATCGTCGTTTCGATTTTATCCCCTACTTTCAAAATCTTATTGTTTCTGTTTTGCCAGTCTGTTAAATCTGCACTCGGTAACAATGCTTCCACTCCGTCTATTACCTCTACAAATGCTCCAAAATGTTTTATTCTCGTAATTACTCCTTCAACTTCATCTCCCTCTTTTATCTTTTCTTTCGCATCTATCCACGGATCTGTTACCAAATTTTTTAAACTAAGACTTACCCTTTGCTTTTCATAATCTATTCCAATTATTTCTACCGTTATTACTTCTCCTATATTTAATATATCTCCAGGATGATCTATCCATTTCCACGATATCTGCGAAAGTGGCAATAATCCATCTACTCCTCCTATATTTATAAATGCACCAAAATCCGTTATCCTTACTACTTCTCCTTCTATTTTATCACCTACTTGTATCTTCGCAAAAGTATCTCTCTTCGTTTCCTCTCTCTCTTCTCCATATATCTTTTTATTCGATAGGATGAAATTACCTTGCTGTGCATCCATGGATAAAATTTTAAGCTCAAGCTTCGTTCCCGTTATGTCTTCAGTTGATTTTACCCTTAAATGACTCGATGGTACAAAACCCTTCACTCCGTTTACTTCAACTATTACTCCCCCCTTAACAACTCCTGTTACTATTCCTTCAACCGTTTCGTCCGCCAGCTTCTTATCTTCTAATTCCCGCCAATTATACGCAGTTGCTACCCTCTTATATGATAATAGAAACTTTCCGTCTTCATCTTCCTCTTTTATTATTAAAAATTCATATTCTTCATTCTTCTTTAATATCTCTTCTATTGCTTTGCTATCTTCTGTCTTTGCTTCTTTTATCGGTACATATGCTGCTGTCTTTGCTCCTATATCTACTATTACTCCTGCATTGTCATATCCGCATACTATCCCTTTTACTAAATCTCCTTTTTGAAATCCATAATCATATTTGCATAACATTGCTTCATATTCTTCATCTGTTATAATTTCTTTACTCATTTCCACTCTCCTTATTATTGTATTATTATATCAAATTGTTTTTTAAATTATAGATTTTTCTGAATTTTATCCTTATTTCTTTACTAATCGTAATATATCATTGTTTTTTTATTCTTTGAAAATTATTATTATTATTCCCGAATACATAAAAAAACCGCTTATTCCTTTTATAAGCGGTTCCGTTTTATTTTTTTTTTAACATACGTATGAATTATATAACTCTTCCGTTAAACTGTTGTTTTTCAGCTTCTTTAACGCCCTTGATTCCGTTTGTCGAATACATTCCTTTGTCACTCCGTATAAATTCCCTATTTCCTCCAGTGTCTGCTTCTCTTGCTCAAATAACCCAAATCGCTTCTTTAATACAACTTTTTCTCTGTCCTTCAATGTGTTAAGTAATGCGTTTATATCCTCTGTAAGATTCTTGTATTCAGCATCTCTGTTCGCTGACGACCTCTTATCTTCTATTACCTCACTTAACGTTAAATCTTTTTGACCATCTCCGTCAAAATCTCCGTCTAACGATAACATCTTATTAAATGCGTTTAAATATGTGTTTATTTTCTCTGCTTCTATATTCATCCGTTTCGCTACTCTTTCCGTAGAAACACTTCCTTCTCCATCACTTTCCATCTCTGCTTTTACTTTCGTGTATTTTGCTATCGTTTCCTGAACATATACAGGAATTCTCATTGCATACGATTGCTCCGATACCGCTTTAAACATGTATTGCTTTATCCACCATGCCGCATATGTCGCAAATCTGTATCCTAACTTGTAATTGTATTTATCTACTGCCGTAATTAAACCTAAATTACCCTCCTGAATTAAATCCGATATGCTTAATTTCCCGCAATGAAGCATCTTCTTCGCTATAGTTACAACCAACTTTAAATTGCTTTTCGTTAATATCTCTTTTGCCTCTTCACTACCCTCTTTCGCTAGTTTCGCAAGTGCCCTTTCCTCTTCCATTGTTAATGTGCCATACCTTGATATCTTGTTTAAATATGTGTCAAGATTAAATTCCGTCAATTCTTGTGTAATCTCTTTTCTTTCCACAGCTGCCTTCTTCATTGCCTCTCCTTTATTTCTTTACCCTCGTTTTTGCACTTCAATTTGCACAGTCAATAACCGTGCGGAATCTCTTTAGAACACAATAGTAATTTACATCAAAACTCCTCCCTCTCAGGAGTCTGTTCACTCTTGTCCCACTTGCTCTATGCTCTTTTATTATATTTTTCTTATATATTTAATATATCAAATTGTGGTTATAATTTCAATCCTTTTGTTAAGAAATGTTTATTTGAATATATAGGCTATTTTATTTTTCTTAATATATCTTAATGTTCTAAATTTGCCAAATACCCCTTTGATACTCCATTATTGCCTCCTCTGTTTTCACAGTTTTTCCCTTTCTTGTTGTATATATTCTTTTGTCATAAAACTTAATGTTTTGCACCCTATATTCTTATATCTTTTCCTTTTATTATGCTAAAATGTTTTCATGTTAATTTGTGCTTCTTTACGTTCTAATAAATCTGATTTACTTCATAATAAGTATATCGAACTTATTAATAATGGTATTCCTCCTGCTCAAATATTGGCTCTTTGCCTCAATGCCCACAAAAAACAAAAATTCCTTAACTTTATTCAAAATAATTTAAAAAAATCAACTTTCGGAAAGTTTAATGTTCAAACTTTCTTCGGACTCTGTTATAATGCTCTGTCCGATAATTGGGTCTGCGTTGAAAATTCTCTCAATTTCGGTGAGTCAGCTTTATTTCCTAATCTTTGCGGACTCGAACTGTCCAGAATGCTCTTATCTAAAAGTATTTCTAAAGGTACTTTTCAAGATTATTTTTCTAAAACTAATTTGCTTCATCAGTTATTTAAAAGAATCCAACTTTCTGTTTTAAATTCCTTATCCGATTCTGATTTGGAATTTAAATCTAAATTATTAAATGAGTCATTTTTTATTGATGCGAAAAATACTTATGAAAATTTTAAGTATTTGAGTTTAAAATATAGAAGTTTTGATTATTTAAGACAACTTTCCATTTTACCTTTTATTGTTAAAAATACCGATTATTTTAAAAAAATTAAATACTTATTTGTTGATGATGCTGATGAATTAACATTTGCTGAATTTGATTTCATTAAATCTCTTCTTCCGGGTTTGGATAATTATTTTATTGCTTTTGATAATAATGGTGCTTCAAGATGCGGGTATTTAAGTGCTTATAAAACTGCCGTTTTTCAATTTCCTAAATGGGATACTCCATTGTATTTAAAGGTTTGTGATACCCCTTCTCAAAATGCCGATAAATTGTTTAAAAATATTTTATCCGGTAAAAAAACTCTTATTTCCAATATGTACACACTTTCTTTTATCAGACGTTTAGATATGCTTGATTGTGCTTTCTCTAAAATTAATGAACTGTTAAAAAACGGTGCCGATATCTCTGATATTTTAATCGTTACTCCCGTTATCGATGATATGTTAAAATCTTTCTGCTCCGATTTCAATTCCCAATTTATCAGCGGTAGTGAAAAGCCCAAAGAAACAAGATTCTTAAGAAATATTATTACTTTTCTCAAATTAAATAACCCTGATTGGAATTTAAATATTGATGCTTCCGATTTAAAAGCTTTTTTCTTTGATTGTTTGCAAATCCCTCAGAAATTCTCTCAAAATTTGGTTTCAAAATGTATTCAAAATCGCTCTTTTGTTGATTTTTCCTTTGATTATGTTTTGTATCAAAAAAATTATGATAAGTTAAAATTATTTGTTCAAAATTGCACTAAATTATCTCTGTCTTCACAAATTTTAAGCTTTTTTAATTATTTTTCCGATAATAAAATTTCCAAAAAAGATTTAAAAAAATTTAATTTTTTCCTTAAAGAAATCAGAAGTTTTGAAACTGCTTTTCCCAATACTGATTCTATTACTCAAAAAAATATAATTTTACAATTTGAAAACGGAATTATCAGTGAAAATCCTTCTGCACCCGATGAAATAGAACAAAATTCCGTTATTATTTCTACTCCTCAAAAAGTTATTGATTTTGAAATAAGAAAAAAATATCATTTTTGGCTGGATATATCAAATGATTTATGGACTATGAGAGATGTCGGTGTTCTCTATAATGCTTGGGTCTTTAATGCCGAATGGAAAAATAAGTCCTTTACTTTTGATGATAATATAAGACTTTCTAACGAAAAAAATGCCAGAGTCTTGAGAAAACTTTTATTGTGTTGTGAAGAAAAAATTTTTGTATTTTCCTCTCAATATGATTCTTCCGGACACGAAAATTTTGGTATTATGCCTTCTTACTTCATCTGTGATGATAATAAGTCAGATACTCCAAAAACTAAATGGTCTATAGTTCCAAGAAAAGATCAATTGCCGGTTGTTAATTATAATGGCGGTTTTGCTGCTGTTAATGCCGTACCGGGTGCAGGTAAAACCACTGTTTTGACTGCTCTTTTAATTCAATTAATTAAAAAAGGTTTTTCTCCTTCTAATATTTTTGTACTTACTTATATGGAATCCGCTGCTTCTAATATTCGTGAAAAAATTAAACTTGCCATCCCTAATCAAAATGAATTGCCTTATATTTCCACTATTCATGGTTTGGCTTTCCGTATTCTCAAAGAAAATAATAATTATGCTAAACTCAATTTACCTGATAATATTGATGTAGTTGACGATAACACAAGACAAAAAATTATCAGAGAATGTATTTCCGAATTAGCTCTTGAGCATGATGATTATGATGATTATGAAAAAGGTATTTCTGTTTTAAAACTTTCTCCCGATAATGTTAAACCTTTAAAATCCTTAAAAAATTCCAAATCTTTTTATAAACTTTTTCCTCTCTATGAGAAAAAACTTAAAAAAGAAGGTTTAATAGATTATGACGATATGCTGAGATATGCAGTAAAACTGATTTCTGATTTTCCGGGTATCGGTGAATATTATGCGGATTTATGTTCTTTTATTATTGAAGATGAGGCTCAAGATTCTACAATTTTACAGCAAAAATTGTTATTAAAATTGGCATCCGTTCACAAAAATTTGCTTAGAATAGGAGATATCAATCAGGCTATTACTTCTTCTTTCACTGATTGCGATCCGGGATGTTTTAAAAAATTCTTTGATGAAAATACTCAAATCGTTATGCATTCTTCTCAACGCAGTTGTATACAAATCCAAAAAACGGCAAATCATTTAATTGATTTTTCTAAAGGTAATGAATTTTTGAAAGATGCTTTTTTTGACAGCAAACTCTCTGCTACGGATAATAACCCCATTTCTTCCGTTGACCCTCAATTTTCTGTCTTTGAAAACTTGCATGACGAAAAACTTTTCGTTTTAAATAAAATAAAAGAAATTTTTTGTTCCGGTACAAAAAAGTCTGTTGCCATACTTTTAAGAAATAATTATCAAATTAATGATTGGGCTGATTTCTTTTCTCAAAACGGTTTAAGTGTTGCTTTAAGATCCGATATTCTTGAACAAAAGGTAATTTTTAAGGTTATTTTTGCTTTTCTTAAATTTTTGCAAACACCTCTTTCTAATCATTGTGTTTTAAATCTTATGCAAATTTTCAATAATTGTAATATTATTCGTTTTTCAAAAAATGATTATACTTTTGTTCAAAATTTGAAAATACCTTTTATTCAATCTTATACCGATGATTTTCCAAGTGAAAGCCTGTTAAATTTATGGTGGAACTTACAGTTTAATGATGATTTATCATACTGTACTCCTGATATAGCTGCTATAAAAATAGGTTTGAGATTTTTTAATTCCCAAAATGAAAAGTCTAACGTTTATCTTATTTCAACAATTATTAAACGTATAATGAATACTTATAGTTCCGATAATTCTGTTTTGGATAAATTGGAACAAATTTCAAAACGCCCTATCGGCTCTTATTTCAAATTCTTTGAAGACGAAAATATTGAGAAAAATTCTGATGTGAAAATTATGACAATACATAAGTCTAAGGGTGATGAATTTGACGTTGTTTTTATTCCTGAAACAAGTGAGGAAAACTTTCCTCTTTTAAAAGAAAAGGTTAAGATAAAATCTTATTTTACGGAAAATATAAGAGAACTCAGATTTAATTATAAAAAAAGAAGCGTTGACGAAATGAAAAAACAAATTGCTCAAGAAACAATCAGGCTTTTATATGTCGGATTTACAAGAGCAAAAACCGATTTGTTTGTTACTTGTGCCGATAAAAATAAATTTGGCAAAAAAATTATGCCGTCTATTATTTTTAATGAATTCGGAGATAATATTTTATGAAAATATATACTGCCGGTATGTTAAAAACATTTTCACAATGTCCTGAAAAATATAACCTTATATATAATGAACATTTGGAGGCTCCTTCTGATGATAATTCTGCTGTAATCGGTAAAAAAATTCATTCGCTGATTTATTTTTTTTTAAAAGGTGCAAATGTAAATAAAATGATTTTATCATTAGATAATCCTCAAAATGAAAATTTAAAAACTTTATGGAAAAATTTCCTCTCTTTCGGAATAAGAAATGTATCTGAATGTGAATTGACTTTTAATGTTATTTTGAATGAAAATATCCTGATGACCGGCAGAGCTGATGCACTCAGAGAAAAAAAAGATACAATCGAAATTTTGGATTGGAAAACGGGTTCTTCGGATAATATAAATCCTGAACGGGAATATCAAACAATCGTTTATTTATATTGTGTTTATAAATTGTTGTTTCTGCAACACAGGATTTATAATCCTGAAAATTTAAGCATGACTTATTATTTCCTTAAAAATAAAACATATAAAACTGTCAAATTCTCAAAAGAAAAATACAAAATTTATGAAATATATTTGAACGAATTAACTGAAAAAATTATGTTATATCAATATAATACATCGAATTTTTCAGATAAATGCGTTAATTGTTCTTTTAAAATTATTTGTCAAAATACTTACTAATATATAAATAATGTGCTATAATTATAGTAATTGTAATAAATTGTATTCTGATTAAAACTCACGGCGGTAAAATATGAAATCAATTCATGGTTCTTTGGAAAACGAAATAATGAATGCGGTTTGGTCTTTGGAAGAAAATGACCGAAATAATGGCAATATTAATATTTCAGTCGGAGATATAGTTGATTTTATTAATTCGTACGGAAAAAATAAAGCCTATACCACAATCAAAACGGTAATGGACAGATTGGTTGATAAAAAGTATCTTCAAAGATATAAATCTGGTAAAAAATTTTTTTATTCTTCAACAGATTCAAGAGAAAAAACCGCTCAATCCGCAATAAAAAATCTTATAGGTCAGTATTTTAATAATGATATAAGATCTTTGATAAATGTACTTGAAAAACAATGTCTAAAAAATTAAAAGAAATTAATATTTCATATCGTAAGTTGGCAGGAGAATTGATAAAATGTGTTCTTGCCAAAAAAATGTCCGTAAAACAAGCCCTTTTAGCTTTTCCCAAAGATGTTTCAGATACTTCTGTTAAAGCTTCCTGGCATGCTTTATGCCATCTTGAGGCTGATGAGGATTTGAGAAAAAATGATTTGGAATATGCTCAAGAACAAGATTTATATCTCGCAAATATTGCGGAAACTCTTTATAAAGGTGAACAATTGCCATTTAATATTCGTGATGCTTATAAAAAATATTATGATTTACCTCTAAATCCGCATAAACCCGGTTTTGAAGGTTTTCTTGCAAGCTTTCAAAATTTTTTAACTGTTTCTAAATAACTATTTATCCAATTTTAAAAGTTGTTCATACAGTTTCTTTTGTTCATTTGTAACAGTATCAGGAATATTTATTTTGATTTTGACGTTTAAATTTCCGTAACCTGACGGCTTTTTGGGTAATCCTAATCCTTTTAAACGCATTGTAGTACCGGATTTTGTCATTGGTGGGATTTTTATTCCGACTTGACCGTGTAAAGTTTCAATTTCCTTTTTTATTCCCAACACTGCTTCTGCCGGTGATATTGTAATTTGTTTTGAAACATCGGAACCGTCTGTTTCATATTCATTATCTTTGATATTGATTATTAAATACAGATTTCCGACTCTGCCATATTGGTCTTTGTTCCCTTCTCCGGTTAACCTTATTTTTTGTCCGTTGTTAATTCCTTTTGGGATTTTTACATTTATATTTTTTGAATTATTTATATAACCTGTTCCTCCGCAAGAAGAACAATAACCTCCGTTACTGCCGCAAACATCGCATTTTTCCATATTGCTTATTCGTATTGTTTTAGGTGTTTCTTGCATCAAATCTTTGGCACTGAGAGTTATTTCTCTTGTAATGTCCAAATTTTTAACAGATTCTTGCTGACGGTGTTTTCTTCCTGTTGAGGAAAAATCTCCCGCATTTGAAAATCCGTTTAAATCATTAAAACTGAAAGATTTTGATTTTCTTGCACCGCCCATTAAATCTCCGAAAATTGAGCTGAAAAAGTCTGAAAAACCTCCCATATTACTGAAGTCTTGACTGTATCCACCGGTATTATTGTAATTATTAAAATTAAAACCTTCAAATCCGGGCGGTGGTGTAAAATCAGAACCTGACTGCCAGTTTGAGCCTAAACTGTCATATCTGCTCCTTTTATTTTTATCCGATAAAACTTCATAAGCTTCATTTATATCTTTAAATTTTTCCACAGCATCCGGATTTTTATTTACATCAGGGTGGTATTTTCTTGCAAGTTTTCTGTATGCCGATTTTATTTGTGCTTCCGTTGCATTTCTTTCAACACCTAAAATTTTATAATAGTCTTGATATTTCATTTGATTTATTCACCTCGGTTTATAATAAAATCATAATATAAAAATTGTCTATTTCCATAATTTTTAATTTTTTTTTAATTATACAAACGTTATACTTGTAGTATAATTCTGTTATGTTAAGGCTAATAAAAATAATTATCATATCTTTCTTTTTGACGTTAAATTTTCAAAGTGTTACTAAATCAGCACAAATACAGGATTATGATGATAATTTTTTAATTTCTTCACTTGCGGAAAATGAAGTAATGCAAATTAAAAACATTGCTCCGCTCAGTATAGAAAATATGGATTTTGAATTTCCCGATTATCATCAAAAACTTCCGAAAGAAATTTTTATTTGTCCTTCCGGAAAAATATATCAACAATCTTCTTTTTATGTTGATTTAATAGATCCTAAAGCCGGCGATCCCGGAGTAAACCTGGTGTATCCCGGATATAGAGGTGCAAATCAGTTAATTATTTATACCCCGGATTTTGGATCAAAAACAAATACGAATGAATTCGGTGCTGAAGTTGTTGTTGTAAATAATACCGTAGTAAGATTTTCAGGTGCCGACTCAGTTATCCCGAAAGGAGGATTCATAATAAGCGGTCACGGTAAAGCTAAAGATTGGATTCGGAAAAATGTAACTTTAGGTTCAAAAATATATTTTGAACCTGAAAACATGAGAATTACGTCATTTATTACTCCTGAAACATATATTTTTGAAGCAAATGAAAAAATAAAAGAAACTTCTCAGGTAATGCAATATTACAGAATGATGGACGTAAATTATGATGGGAAAAAAGCTTCTAATTTTCTTTTTAAAGCTGATGAATACATAAAAAAAGCACAAAAACATCCTGAAAAAGCAATTAACTATTTAAATCTCAGTAAAGAAACAGTTGAAATTGCTCTGAAAAATGCTATTCCATATAAACAAGACGAATTTACCGGAATTTGGGTCAGACCGGTTGAAAACAACCCGAGAGAAATTGAAAATACGGTTAACAGGATTAAAGATGCGGGTATAAAAAATGTTTTTTTGGAAACTTATTACCACGGTCAAACTATTTACCCCAGTAAAGTTTTGGAAAAATACGGAGTAATCTCACAAAGAGGGGAGTTTATAGGATTTGATCCTCTAAGAGTATGGATTGACGAGTGTCATAAACATCGAATAAAAATTCATATTTGGTTTGAATGCTTTTATGTGGGTAACAAACCGCCAAGAAGCAGCAGAAAACAAATATTATCCGTCTATCCCGATTGGGCTAATACTACAAAATCTCAAGCTGACAGCTCTGAGATTGCATATTCGGCAGCTGAACATAACGGTTATTTTGTTGATCCGGCAAATCCTGAAGTACAAAAATTTTTGGGTGAAATTTTAACTGAAATTATTGAAGAATATTGCCCTGACGGAATTAATCTCGATTATATCAGATATCCTCAGTGTGCTCAAATTAAATCAGATTTTTCCTCAGGTACCGAGTGGGGTTATACTAAGTATGCCCGTAATGAATTTGAAAAACAGTTTGGTGTTGATCCCGTATGTTTAAAGGTTTCTGATCCTTTAAGACAAAATTGGTTTGAATTTCGTCAGAATAAAATCACTGATTTCGTTAAATTTGCAAGAAAATTAACTTATAAAAATAATATAATGCTGACAACCGTAGTTTTCCCCGACAGAAACAGGTGTCTTGAAACAAAGCTTCAAGATTGGAAAACTTGGAGTAAATATAATCTTGTAGATGGATTCACTCCATTAATTCTCACTACGGATAAAAAAACGGCAGGCTCTATAATTCGTGCAATGAGAAGCGATATGCTTCCGGATACAAAAATTTATCCCGGAATTTTTGTTATGTTTATGAATGCCCCTTGTGATGAACTTTTGCTCCAAATCCATGAAGCAAGAAAAATGCACTCTGACGGTGTGGTTTTATTTGATTATGCCCATTTCTGTTCGCAATATGAAGATGCAGTTTCTACAAGAGTTTTTAATAAGAAGGATTGAGGATTTTATGACAAAAATAAGTTTTACAAAAATGCAAGGTTTGGGTAACGATTTTGTAATTTTAGATTATCAGCAATACCAAAAATCAGAAAGTAAGATGGATATATTGGCAAAGAAACTATGTGACAGACATTTTGGAATAGGTGCCGACGGTTTGATAATTGTTAACCCTGATTCAAAAAATTCTGATATAAGTTGGTTTTTTTATAATTCTGACGGTACTGTGGCACAAATGTGCGGTAATGGAATAAGATGTTTTTCAAAATATGTATACGATAAGGGTTTTGTTAATAAAAAGGAATTTTCGGTTGATACTCTTGCAGGTAAAATTATTCCTAAAATTAACGATGACGGAACAGTTACCGTTAATATGAACAAACCGGTTCTTGTTCCTTCAAAAATTCCGATTATACAAGATAAAATTTTAAATTTTCCAATAACTGCATGCAATGAAACATTTAACGCCAACGCAACAGGTATGGGAAATCCGCATTGTGTCATTTTTACTGACAAAGATACTAAAATGGCTGCCGAAAAATACGGATATGAAATAGAACATAATAAAATATTTCCTGAAAAAACAAATGTAGAATTCGTTAAAATAATTTCTCCTTCACAAATTAATCTTGATGTTTGGGAACGAGGCTGCGGAATTACGCTTGCTTGCGGCACAGGTGCCTGTGCATCGGTATGTGCGGGGATATTGAACGGCGTTTTGCAAAACAATGTCACTGTTAATCTCCCGGGGGGACAACTTAATATTTCTTGGCAGGGTAAACTAAATGATACTGATTATGATATTTTTATGACCGGCTCTGCTAATTATGTCTTTACGGGAATGATTGATGTTTAATAATATGACTGATGATTTTTCTTTAAAAAGAAAGTAAAATTTTATTTATGACACTTTTAAAAACAGAAAATCTGAATTTATCCTTCAACTTACAGTCAGGAGTTTTTCAAGCTTTGCATAACGTTTCTTTGCAGCTTGAAAAGGGAAAAATATTAGCTCTTGTCGGAGAGTCCGGCTCGGGAAAAACTTTAACTGCAATGTCTGTTTTAAATCTTCTGCCTAACAATGCTGAAATCACTTCAGGAAAAATATTATATAACGACAAAAATCTTCTTGAATTAACTCCAAAAGAAATGATGAAAATAAGAGGAAAAGAAATTGCTTTAATTCCGCAAGATCCGATGACTTCTTTAAATCCGTTATATACCATAGGAAATCAACTTTTAGAAGTTATAAACCTTCATAAAGGTTTATACGGAAAAGAAGCAGAAAAATATGCCATTGAAGCCCTTGATGCCGTCAAAATGCCTGATGCAAAAGAAAGATTGAAAGCATATCCTCATGAATTATCGGGCGGTATGAGACAAAGAGTTGTTATTGCCGCTGCTTTAGCTTGTGATGCAAAAATTATAATAGCTGATGAACCTACCACTGCACTTGATGTTACGGTACAGGCTCAAATTATTCAAATTTTAAATGAAATAAAAAATAATTTTGGTACGTCAATTATTTTAATTTCTCATGATTTGGCTCTTGTTTCGGAAAATGCCGATGAAACCGCTGTTATGTATGCAGGTTCAATTGTAGAATATTCTTTCGGAAAAGATTTGTTCTTTAATCCTAAACATCCATACTCAAAAGCATTGATAAATTCTCTTCCGAATTTAAATAAAGAAAACCTTCAAATAATTGGCGGAAATCCTCCTTCTATAAAAGAAAAATTTATTGGTTGTTCGTTTGCACCAAGATGTATTTATAAAACGGATAAATGCTCTTTGGAAAAACCATTAATCAAAAAAATATCCGAAACATCTTCTGTAGCTTGTTTCCTTTACTGATTATCAGTAATGCTTCTTCTTAATTCTTACCCCTTCTACTTCATGAACATTTTCAATGGCGATAAATGCCGTCGGATCTATATCTTTCGTCAATGCTTTTATTTTGGCAATTTCAAGTCGGGAAATTACACAGTAAATTAGTCTTTTCTTCCGTCCTGAATATCCTCCTTCAGCATCAATATATGTTACGCTTACATCCATATTCTCCATAATGGACTTCCCTATTCTGTCCGAATAGTCAGTGATTATGAAAATTGATTTTGATTCATTTAAACCTTCCATTACAATATCAATTACTTTATATGTAATATAATATGTTAAAACCGAATACATTGCACTTTCCCAACTGCTGTAAACTATTCCGGCTGCAAAAAATATAAATAAGTTTAAAAACATTATAATTTCTCCAACCGAAAAAGGTGTTTTCCTTGAAAAAGTTACCGCTACCATTTCTGTTCCATCTGTAGAACCATGATTTCTCAGAATTGTTCCGACTCCAATTCCTAAAATTACTCCTCCAAATATACACGCTAAAAATGAATCCGTAATTTCCCAATGATGTAACACTTTTGGAACAAATGTAGTCGCTCCACCAAGCATTATTGTTGCCATAAAAGTATAAAATACAAATGATTTACCAAGCTTTTTGAATGCCATTAATATAAAAGGTAAATTTAATGCAATTATCAATATCCCTAACGGTAATCCCGTTTTATAGGCAAACATCATTGATATACCTATTATCCCTCCGTCAATTATTTTGTTCGGTATTAAAAAACATTCAAGCGAAAATGCTGCAATTATTGTGCCTATACATAAAAAACATAAACGTCGAAATATTGTTTTTATTAGATTTGAATTGATCTCAACGTTGAAAATTTTCATATCTCCTCCATATCTCTAATTATAATATATACTTCTTTTCAATAAAAAATATTAACTTTTGTTAACAAAATTATCCGTTTTTTTTAAAAAAATGTCCAAATTTTGTAAAAAAACAGAATATGTTAAGTAATGTAAAAACGAATTTTTTCGTAGATTTCCCCGTAAATAGAAGGTTTCAGAAATTAGTTGTTTTAGATGCCAAATTTTTCTGAAATTTTTAATTTCGTATATACTTTATATATATAGAGAGTTTTTTAAAAAATTTTTATACACATACCATACACACTAAACCTTTCACTTACACACGAGGAAGCAAAAAAGCTTTCGAGGGACTTGCAAAAGTCTCTTTTTTTTACTTAATAAAACTCTGTTTTCATAAAAACAGAGTTTATCATAATATTTTATTGAATTGCGAAGCTTTTTGAAAAATTTACTGAGAGGGAGGTTATAAGTGTATTTTAGTTATTTAAGGCATTTTGGACTGTTTTTGAAACGAAGCTGACAGCTTCATCGGGAGTTAGTTTGGATATTTCTCCGGTTTCTCTTATTTTTAATTCCACAAAACCATCCTGAACAGTTTTACCTACAGTTATTCTTAATGGGATTCCTATTAAATCCGCATCTTTAAATTTTACGCCTGCTCTTTCGTCACGGTCATCTATCAAAACTTCTATTCCTGATGAATTCAGTCTGTTATAAATGTTTTGAGCAATTTCCATTTGTTTTTCATCTTGAACGTTAACCGGAACGATTATTACGTGGTATGGTGCTATTGATATAGGCCATTTTATTCCGTATTCATCATGATGTCTTTCTACTGCCGCAGCTGCTGTTCTTGAAATTCCTATTCCGTAGCAGCCCATAACAAAAGGTACTTCTTTACCGTTTTCGTCTGTATAAGTTGAATTCATTGCTTTTGAATACTTTGTTCCCAATTGAAAAATGTTTCCGACTTCAATTCCTCTTGTAACTTTTAGAGGCTGTCCGCATTGAGGACATTTTTCTCCTGCTTCGACAAGTCTGACATCACATATTTTTACCGGCAATTTTACGTCTGTTCCAAAATTTGCCCCAACTACGTGAACATCATTTTCATTTATTGCCATTACGAAGTTTTTTAAATCTTGTACTGTTTTATCTGCTATAATTTTTATGTCATCAAAACCTTTTGGTCCGATAAAACCCGGTTTTGCCTTAAATCCGTGGCTTTCCATAAGTTCTTTAATTTCCGCTTCTGAAGCTGTTCTTATTTCTTTTGCTTCTAATGCATTCATTAATTTTGTTTCTTCTACAATTTTATCTCCTCTTATTAATACCAAGACGGGTTCTTTATCTGCTATATATACAAGACATTTACATATTACGGAAGAATTAATATGTAAAAATTTTGCAAGTTCTTCTATTGTTTTTATATCAGGTGTTGATATTTTTTCGTATTGACTCCATTCTCCTTCTATATTTGTTTCATTTAATACAGATACTGCGTGATTTGAATTTGCCGCATAATCACAATTGTCACAATAAAATACATCATCTTCTCCGCTGTCTGTTTGGGTAATTACCATGTATTCATGACTTATATTTCCTCCGATTGCACCTGAATCAGATTGTACCGGTTTTGTTTCTAATCCGCAGCGTTTAAAAAATTTTGTATACGCTTCTGCCATAGCCTTATATGATTTTTGCATTCCTTCTTCATCTTTATCAAAACTGTATGCATCTTTCATTATAAATTCCCGTCCTCTTAATAAGCCAAATCTCGGACGTATTTCATCCCGGAATTTTGACTGGATTTGATATAAATTTACAGGAAGCTGCTTATATGAACGTATTGCTTCTCCCGCTAATGCGGTTACTATTTCTTCGTGCGTCGGACCTAAACACATTTCTTTGTTATGACGATCTTTTAATCTTAGTAATTCTTTTCCGTATACTTCCCAACGTCCTGATTGCTCCCATAATTCTTTCGGCTGCAAAAAAGGCATTAATATTTCTTGTGCACCGGCTTTATCCATTTCTTCACGTACAATATTTTCAATCTTTTTTAATACCCTCCACATTAGCGGTAAATAATTATATATTCCGTTTGCTAACTTCTTTATATATCCTGCTCTTACCAGTAATTTATGGCTGATTACTTCTGCATCGGAAGGGTAATCCCTCAATGTTTCCAGAAAAAGTCGTGACATCTTCATATTTATTACCTTTCACATAATTTATTTCACAACTATTTTATCACAAATTATTTTTTCTATATAAATTAACTTTATAGAATCATATTCATTTAATCAATAAAATATATCAATATGATTTAAAAATAACTTTCAGCAAGTGCTTTTAAAGTTTCATTTTCAAAAAAAGATAAAACATCTTCTTTATTAATACAGCTAATTGCATCAAATTTTTTTAAAACTGATAATCCCTCACAAATTACCGTTTCATCCTGAACTTCATAAATCATATCGGCAACTGCAGGTATCGCTGAACGTATATCAAAATCTTTTATTACGGTTAATGCGGATAAAATTCTTGTTTTGTCCTGAGATAATTCTTGAAAGACAATTTGTTTTTGCAAATTCCAGTATTTTTCTCCAAAAGAATTTAAAAGTTTCTGTACTTCATACAATTCAGCTTTTGTATTTTTGTCTTCATCAAAAATATATTGGTCATTTTCACAAATTATTTGAATTTTATTTAATCCTTTTAACATAACAACCGCAATTTGAGAGGAAAGTTCATTTTTAGGGAGTTCAAACAGTAAACCGAAAACATTATACAGTTCAAAATTAAATACTTCCGACAAAGGCAGAATTTCTCCGAAACCGGTCAATATAAAATCAAAAACAGACAAAGCATGTGGTAAATCATTTTGTAATAATACACTGAGAGATGTTATATAAGGAATTTTCCCTGCAATATTTTCGGCAATGCCTGATTTATAAAGAGCATTAAATATATCTTCCATCGGAGGATTTTTTATATAACTTACAAAAAAGTTAATTCCTTTTAGAACTTCAAAATCATCATTACCATTAAGTTTTTGAACAGCGATTTCATAAGATTTTTGTTCGTTAACAGCACCCAAAGCTGCAGCACAAGCATCAGCCAAATTTTCATCATCAGAAAAAGCATTTTCTATAAGCTCTTTTATTGCAAATAAATCCGGAGCAATTTCGTAGTATCTGGCAGCATAAGTTTTTTGAGCGGGAGAACCGTTTTTTATCAAATCAAGCATTTTTGGTTTTACTTTATCTTGACCAAAAATTTTTAAGGCTGTTACAAAAATCTTGTCATAATCAGAGGAATAACAATTAAAGAATTTAAAAAGATTAAGATAATTTGAACCTTTAATAGATTTTTCAAAACGTTTACAAACATTTTCCTTAACAAAAGGGAACAAATACTCGGATTGAGCGACAAGTTCTTCAAACATCTCAACATCTGCATCATTTATCATTTTCGTAATGACTTCGACAGCTGTTTTATCATCTTTTGAGGTAATTTTTTTTACTTCATTTTTAAAATTATCCATAAAAAAATTATAACATGGGAAAATAAAAAAATATATAAAATCGATAAAATACGGATTTTAACGTATAAAAAAAGCCGCCACTTATAAATGGCGGTATATTTTAACATTAAATCCCAAAAAATAGCACGGGACAGGATCGAACTGTCGACCTCACGGGTATGAGCCGTACGCTCTGACCAGCTGAGCTACCGTGCCTTATTTTCAATTATGTTTGCTGAAAAATTTTTTTCAAGTGTTTTTGTTACATAATTTTCTTTATATAAATTTGTATTAGAATAAATATAATAAGTAAGACAAAAAGTCCAATCGGGCAGATTGATTAAATTGAAATTTAATTTAAACTTATTTTTAAAAAGAGGTATATTATGAAAAAATTGATGTCGGTATTTTTAATATTAATTGTTAATATTCTCACCGTTTATTCGCAAGAAATTTCTAAAACGAAACTGTCAAACGGTCACACTGTAATAGTAAAAGAAATCCGTACAAATCCTATAGTGATAATTGATACTTGGGTAAAAACAGGTTCTATAGATGAAGATGATAATAATAACGGAGTTGCACACTTTTTGGAACATTTATTTTTCAAAGGTTCTAAGAATTTCCCGTATAATGAATTTGATAAAATTTTAGAATCGAAAGGTGCCGAAACAAATGCCGCTACAAGTAAAGATTACACTCATTTTTACATTTTAATTCCGTCAAAGGATTTTGAAACAGCGTTAAAACTTCACGCTGACATGTTGACACAGCCAATGTTTCCTGATGAAGAAATTAATAAAGAAAGAAATGTTGTAATTAGAGAAATTGAAAGAAATAATGATAATCCGTCAAGGATTTTAAATAAAAAATTTAACATTGCACTATATCCTACACATCCTTATAAAAGAGAAGTAATAGGGACAAAAGAAATAATTTCAAACATTGCGAGAGAAGATATAATAAAATTTTATAAAAATCATTATTCTGCTGAAAATTTAATAACGGTTATTGTAGGTGATGTAGAGCCAAAATATGCTACGGAACTTGTAAAAAAATATTTTGCAAATTCGACGGCTAATGAAAAAGCAGTGAAAAATTGTTATAAATCAGACAAAAAGCCTGACAAACAAATATATATAAATTCAAAAGAAGATATAAACACTTCTGATTTGGTTATAGGTTATAAATGCGGGTTAAAAGTTACAGATGTAGATTCTTATGCACTTGACATACTAGCAGCAGTTTTGGGAGGCGGAAAATCTTCCAGATTATATAAGAAAATGAAGGATGATAAACAAATTGTTCAATCTGTGTTTGCAAGTAATGTATCTATGAAAGAGGATTCGGTTTTCATGATAGGAGCAGATTTAGATGAAGAAAATATTGATCAAGCAGTAAAAAATATATTTTGCGAAATTGAAAATATAAAAAAACAAAAAATTTCAAATGAAGAACTTCAAAGAGCAAAAAAAATTATTGCCAGAGAAATTTTATACTCAAGAGAATCCGTTTCTGATAATGCTTCTGAAATAGGATATTCAACTCTTCTTACCGGTGATTGGAATTATAGTGAAGAGTATTTAAAGAATATAGAAAAAATCAGTTCGGAAGAAATTCAAAAAGCGACAATAAAATATTTGGATTCCGAAAGTGCAATAATAGCGTCAGTTACTCCGAAAGATCCGAATAAATCTGTAAAAACGCATAAAGTAATAAATACCGAAAAAAAACAAGATTTCACAATTGAGGGAAATACATATTATAAACCGTCCCAACATAAAGCAAAGAGTTGTAAAAAAATCGGTAGAACAAACAGGTGTGAACTGGATAACGGAGCCGTATTAATTGCCGATAAACACAACAATAATGAAATAATCGCAATAGATATAAAGGTAAAAGGCGGAGCATACACGGAAAAAACTCCGGGTATTGCAAAAGTTACTGCATTAGCATTAAATGAGGGGACGGAAAAATATCCAAAAGATACATTTGCAAAAATAACTGAAGAAAATGGTATAAAAATAAATGCCTATGACGGTGCGGAATTTTTCGGAATATCTTTGCGTTGTACAAAACCTGATTTGCCATTGGCATTAGATTTATTATATGAAGTAATAAACCGGGCTTGTCTTGAAGATGCACAAATCGAAAAGATAAAACAGGATATTATATATAATATTAAACAAAGTAGAAATAATGCTTCAAATGTTGCGTTTGAAGAAGCTTCAAATGCTCTTTGGGGAGATAGTCCTTACAACAGAACCGGTAAATTAATTGAGAAAACGATTCCGTATATTACAAAAAAAGACGTTGATAATTATTATAAAAACCTGTTTGATGCAAAAAATACCATTATAGGAGTCAGTGGTAATGTGAATATTCAAGATTTGATTAATTATTTTTCAGAAGTAATTTCGTCAAAAAATCGACAAAAAATTGATTATAAAAATTATATCGGAACAACAGCATCATTAAATAAAAATGAAATAATAAACAACAAACAAGGTCAAGAAGCAGCTTGGATAGTTTATGCATGGCAAACAGACGGAACTGTAAATGCAAAAGACAGAATAACATTAAAAGTTATAGATGCAATTTTAGGAAGCGGTATGAGTTCTAAACTGTTTTCAAAAGTAAGAGCCGAAAAAGGACTTGCATATGCAGTAGGGACAAGTACTTCATTCAATGTAAATAAAGGAGCTTTTTATATGTATATAGGCACGGAACCTGTCAAGGCAGAGGAAGCAAAAAAGGCTTTAATTACTGAATTGAATGAATTGAAGAAAGGTAATGTTACTGAAAAAGAACTTGACGATGCTAAAAATAAGTTAAAAGGTGAAGCAATATTAAAAATGGAAACAAATTCCGAAAAAGCATATATTCTTACGATATGCGAACAAAACGGAAAAGGTGTTGATTATTATTATGATAAATTTAATAAAGAAGTGGATAGTGTAACAGTTTCAGATATAATATCGACTGCAAATAAATATTTTTCAAGACCTTATGTATTAAGTGAAGTTCTTCCGCAAAAAAATAATTTTTAATTTACGATAATTTATCGTATAATTAAATTAAACGGAATAAATGATGGGAACTACTATAATCAAGAATCAAGAATTTATAATACTTTCCAAAGAAGTGACAAATGCAACAAAATGTATTGTCACAGAAATATCGGATGAAGAATGTTTCAATGTAGAACTGATATCTGAAGAGAGATATTTTCCGGAAGAAAGTTTGGAATTTTTTTCAGTTTCCGGCAGCGGAATTTTATATTTTTCAACCCAATTAAAAGAAATAGACGGGAAATTTTTGACTGTAAAATATCCTGATAAATCATCGGTAATACAAAGAAGAAAATATACGAGAGCAGAAATTCATAAAAACATATTAATTTATACGAAAGAACACACAATCAGAGCAACAATAATTGATATTTCTGCGGGAGGGATGTGTTTGATAGCGGATACAGAAATGAGTAAAGAGAAAGATTATCAAACAGAAATAAATTTAGAAAAGAATTTAACGGTTAACTGTAAATTTAAACCTGTGAGAGTAAATATTATCGAAGAAAAGAAATATAAAATATCAGGACAATTTTTATTGATGAAAAATGTGGACAAAATAGCATTAACACAATATTGTTTAAAGAAAGTTACAGAAATACAAAATAAATAAAAAGAAAAAAGTGAAAAAATATGGCAAAGCAAAATAAGAATACAAAAACAAAAAAACAACAAACCAAAAAGGGGTTAAAGGATCTGATTTTTCAAGAACTGAGTCATATAAAAAAAGGTGAAACACATTTAAGCACTGATTTTTTAGGCGGAATAACAGTAATGTTAATAACCATTTTGGTTATAGTCGGATTAGCATTAATGAATGCAGCTCAAAAGTTAGATTTGGAAATATACCAAAAAATGGAAACACTGAGGGAGTCTATAGCATCGGATATATTTACCTCAATAAATAACCGTATAAATACAAATAATGCCAATGTAAAAGCAACAATAGAAGCATATCCGGAATTGGGAAGATTAATGTTGGATATTAACAACCCGGAAATAATGGAACTATTGAAAACAATGGTAAACAGCCGCTTAATTTCATTTTGTGTGATAACGGATTCTGCTGGGAATAAAATATATTATTCTACAATGAAGGATATGAAAATAGTAAATGGAAAGATTTCAGAGTATACGATTAAAAAGAATAACATAAAAAGTCCGATAATTATAATAAAAAAATCTGATGCTTTTAATGTTTATACTGGTTTTGAGCAAGACATAACCTTTTTTGAAAGAATAAAACAAGCAGCGAATACAATTTGGATAGTATTTATAGCGTGTTTATGTTTGGGAATATGGTTAGCGTCAGGATTATGCAGAAAGATTATGAAACCGGTAAAGTCGTTAATAGAAACGACAGAGGCATTTTCAAACGGAGATTTATCAAACAGATTAGAAATGACAAAATATGTAGAATTTAATGAATTAGTAGAATCATATAACGGTATGGCAGATTCAATACAAAGGTTATACAGTTCATTGGAACATCAGGTGCAAGAGCGTACTGGTCAATTACAAGATGCAATAAAGGAACTTCAGGAAACGCAGGCGATGATGGTTCATTCCGAAAAAATGAAGTCGTTGGGAGAATTGGTTGCCGGGATAATGCATGAGATTAATAATCCGGTTAATTTTATATATGGTAATTTAAGTCATTTAAAGAATTATTCTTCTGATTTAATAATGATAATAGATAAGTTTGATGAATATAAGGACGACTTAAATCCTGAGCATAAGGAAGCTTATGAAAAGCTGTTAAAAGAAATTGATTATGAATTTTTGAAGGAAGATTTACCGGATTTAATAAAGAGTTGTCATGAAGGCACTGAGAGAACGAAGAATATAATTTTAAATCTTAAAGATTTTTCGAGAATGGAAGAGTCTGCAATAACAAATGTTGATTTACCAAAAGAGATAGAGTCAACATTAAACATATTAAATAATAAATTCAAGCATAAAATAACTGTTCATAAAGATTATCATTCAGATGTGCCAAAGATAGAAGCGTATGGAGGACAATTAAATCAGGTCTTTATGAATATATTAGATAATGCAGCCTATGC
>CANQLA010000003.1 GCA_947624605.1 Candidatus Gastranaerophilales bacterium
AGAATCTATCCGAATAAGAAACAGAAAAAGCAGATAGCGCAGAGCATCGGCAACGCCAGGTTTGTTTACAACCATTTTCTCGCCCGCCAGGAGGAGAATTATAAAAACGGCGGCAGATACAGCCAAAGAGCAAGGGAAAATAATTGTTGCGGACGTACAGAAAGATATGAACCGCTATAAAGGTGTTACGGCAATGACTCCAAATCAGCCTGATACGGAGAAATATACAGGATTAGTAATACAAGGAGAAGAAAGATTAAAGCAAGCCGGAGAAAAACTCTTATCCGACTCTGAGTCGGAATATATGTTAATAACAAGAGGCGGAGACGGAATGGCGATATTTGAAAAAGACGGTAAATACAATCTTATTCCTGTATTCAACAAAACAGACGTATTTGATGTAACAGGAGCAGGAGATACGGTAGTTGCAACATTCACATTAGGACTTGCAGCAGGTTTAACGGCAAAACATGCGGCTATAATCGGAAATCTTGCTGCAAGTATAGTAATTCGCAGATTTGGATGTGCAACAACAAATATAAAAGAGTTAATCAAGGCAGCAGATAAAATTAATTTTGAGAAATTCAGAGGATAATATGAAATCAGCATTTAAAAATTTAAAAAAAGCAGACTGGATAATAATTTTCGCAGTATTAATAATATTAATTGCACTAATAATACCGGCAGCAGGAATAAAGAAATACATTTCAAAATCACCGATTTTAGAAGAACGGGATATATACTTTACGGTTTTTTTGCGTGGGGTTACTGTTACAGATATCAAATCACCCTTCCAAATTGGAGAAGACACATTTATAACAATAAGAAATGTTCCATACACAAAATTAAAAATCAAAGATGTTCGATGTGACAGGAGAAAAAAATTATTGGAAACAAGTATAAAGGGAGATTATAAACTTGTTGACGATGTTACGATGCCATTTATGTATGATTTTGAGATTACAATACAAGACAGAGCCAAAATAACCGATGACGGAGCTGTTGTTGGAGGAAACAAGATTAAAATAGGCATTCCCGTAGTTTTAGAAGGAAAGAATTATAAACTTAACGGAATTGTGTCCAATGTACAATTCTATGAAGGAGAAAGCCAATATCAAAATAAAGAAGAAAACCAAGTTAATAGTGAAAATAATCCTTCAGGTAATGAAACGAGTGGTGAAAGCAAATAAAAGAGTAATAAAACATAATGATAGTTGAAAGTAGAATACTGAATTATATTAACAAATTTTTGTCCCAAATACAAGATAAGACAGATAAATTCAGAGAAAAATCATATATTTTATCAAATATAGATAATATTTTATTTATATTTATTTGTTCATCAATAGTAATAAGTATATTTGCAGGCAATAATACCACAGCCGTATTATTGTGTATAGTTTCATTTTTATACTTTATGACATACATTTTCCAAAAGGGAACAAGAGTAGAATTAAATCGAAGTACAATATTTTTAATGTTATATTTATGTATAGCAGTTGCAAGCACGATTAATTCAACAATGATAAAAGCGAGCATAACAGGTATATCAAAAACTGTTTTATATTTAATATATTTTTCAGCAGCAGCAGAGTATTTAAGAAAGCATAAAGAAAAAATCCGTATTATAATAGTATTAATCGGAATATGTGTAAGTTTTGAAGTAGTCGCGGCATTTTTACAAAACAATATACACGTAATGAGTGCAGCGACTTGGCAGGATATATCGAGGTTAAACCCCGAATATATTTTAACAAGAGTTTACGGAACATTAAAACCGTTGAATCCCAATCTACTTGGAGGATATTTCATTGCAGCAGTACCGTTTTTGTGGATAAGTAGTGCATTATTTTGGATAGAGAAAAAATATAAATTGTTTTATACAGGGGCAATATTTTCAATAGCATCAATTTCAGGAATTTTCATGACGGGATGCAGAGGGGCATACATAGCATTATTTGTAATGACAGCAGTTACAAGCATTTTTATATACAATATTTTAAAAACTCATTATCCTAATTCATATACAATAGTAAATAAACACAAGAAAGGAATAATAATATGGCTGATAGGACTCAGTGCATTAATAATGACATCTGTACCAAAAATTTCTCACAGAATCTTATCAATTTTTGCAATGAGGAATGACAGTTCGACATCATTCAGAATGAATGTTTATCAATCATCGATACAAATGATACAAGATAATATATTATTAGGTATAGGATGCGGAAACAAGGTATTTAGAGAAATATACGGATTGTATATGCGTTCGGGATTTGATGCATTAAGTGCATATTCAATATATATAGAAACAGCAGTAGAAAGCGGAATAATAGCATTAATATTTTACATACTTTTTATCATATTTTTAATTAAAGACGGTATAGAATCTTATAAGAGAACGAAAGATATAAAAACAAAAACAATAATAGCATCAGGAATAATAAGTATTATAGGAGTGCTTGTTCATGGTTTTGTAGATACGATATATTACAGACCGCAAATACAAATAATTTTTTGGATAGCAGTAGCAATTGTAACAATATACACAAATGAACAAGGGAAAATAAACGCATAAAAATGGTAAAACTTGAGAAAATACAAGGATATTAAGCAAAAGAAATATTGAAGGAATAGTTTTTAAAAAAAGAGAAGAATAGAAAATGTACTAAAAGAGCGGAAAACCGGCAGTAATAAAAGTGCATGTATATATAAGAGCTGGTGACAAAGCTGGAGAGGTAAATATAACAGGGATAATAAAAACGGAAAAATTAGATTTAGTAGAGAAAGCAAGAGATTTTAGTGACGGACCAAAAAGCAGAAGCAGTATATTATTTATAGAAAGGGGAGTAGTGCAATTTGCCTGTATAGGAATAGGAAGATAGCTTATAAATAAGTATTAAAGGAATTTGAAGCAGATAAAGAAGCAGAAGTAATTTTATTGCAGTATTAATTGTGTCGGAAGAAAGGAGAAAGAGACATTGGTGAGAATAGTTTAAAGAGGGAACTTAACAGTCCAAAGTAAATATGAAGCTTTTGAAGAAGTGCGGGGAAAATATGTAAAAATTCGTGTGAACTTGTTATAATAATAGAAAAAATAATAAAAGGAAGCATGTAAAATGATAGAAAAACCAAAAAGACAAAGACAAGCAGAGCAGGATCCAATGATAAGAAGGCATAATTTTGATGCAGTGGAAAGTAATTTTACAGAAGAACAAGTGAAACAGGAAGTACAAAGATGTTTAAAGTGCAAAAACGCAAAATGCATAACCGGATGTCCCGTAAATATAAATATTCCGGAGTTTATAGCAGCATTAAAAGAAGATAACATAGAAAAAGCAGGAGATATAATCAGGGAGACAAGTTTTTTACCGTCTGTATGCGGACGTGTATGTCCGCAGGAGCGGCAATGTGAAGGCAAATGCATATTGGGGATAAAAGGAGAGCCGATTGCAATCGGAGCATTAGAAAGATATGTCGGAGATAATACGGATGCAAAATCTACAGTTTCGGTAGACACGGGGAAAAAAGTTGCAATAATAGGTTCAGGATGTGCAGGGATTACGGCAGCTGCAGATTTAAGAAAAGCAGGGCACAGAGTTGTAGTATTTGAAGCACTTCATAAACTTGGAGGTGTATTAAGGTATGGAATTCCACCATTTAGACTTCCGAGGAATTTTTTAGACAGAGAAATAAATTCTTTAAAGAAAATAGGAGTTGAATTTGTAACTAATGTAGTAGTAGGCAAATCTATTACGATAAAGCAATTAAAGGAAGATGGTTACGATGCGGTATTTATATGTTCCGGAGCAGGACTTCCAAAAATGTTAAATATACCGGGAGAAAATCTCAATGGAGTATATTCTGCAAATGAATTTTTAACAAGAGTCAACTTAATGCATGCAAATCGAGGAGATGCACCGACGCCTTTAAAAACCGGAGAAAAGGCAATTATTGTAGGTGGCGGTAATGTAGCCATGGATGGATTTAAAAGTGTAAAAATAGTATACAGAAGAACGGAAGCTGAGCTGCCGGCAAGATTAGAAGAAATAAGACATGCAAAAGAAGAAGGAATTATATTTCAATTTTTACACAATCCTGTAGAATTAACAGGAGAAAACGGTTTTGTAAAAAAAACGAAACTTGAAATTATGGAGCTTGGAGAGCCTGACGAATCCGGCAGAAGAAGTCCTGTTCCGACAGGAAGGTATGTTTATGAAGATGTTGATACATTTATTGTTGCATTAGGTACAGGACCGAATCCAATTATACAATCATCAGTAGAATCTGACGGATTAAATTTGCAAACTGATAAAAAAGGATATATTGTAATTGACGCAGAAACAGGAAAAACAACAATAGACGGTGTATATGCCGGAGGTGATGTTGCTCCGGTAGGAACATCTAATGCCATCAATGCGATGGGAGCCGGAAAACGTGCTGCTGCTGCAATTAATTCTTACTTAGCCAATAAATAAAAACAATTCATATTCCTCTGAAAAACATCTCAATAAGATTTTTTTATAAATTATTGAGATATTTATTTGATAATACTTATTCTTCCATCTTTTTGTATATTAATTGGTTCTTTTGTATTTTGAATATATTCTTCTACCAAACTACTAAAATCATTATTGTATATTTTTGTATGAGAATCACTGATTTTATTGAGCATTGTATAACCGTCAAGACCTCTTGCAATAAATTCCGGCATTACGATTGAATAATGTTTGTTTTTGTCAGGATTATTAATATCTACAAGATGTTCTTTTCCGTTTTTATCAACAGTAAATAAAGTTACTAACTCTCCTTTTTCGCTAACGGAGTATTTCATTCCGGAAACTTGAGCCAAGCCCGGTTTGTTATCTCCGTTATTAAATGAAGAAGCACAATACTTCATGGCATTAACTAACTCTTCTTCGGAAATATCAGAAACAACAAGTTTATCTTTAAACGGGAAAATTTCCTGAATATCACGAGATGATACAGCACCTTGCGAAAAGGCACTTCTCATAGTACCGGCGTTTATCATTGCAACATCAGTATTATACTTTTTTTTCATAATATCAACCAGAAATGAAGCATGAGGATTTTCTTCCGTTAAATTATTTTTAGGCATTGGAGCTACACTTGCAATTTTTCCTAATATTTTAGGTTTTCCTAAAATGTTGTTAAATTCTTCTTGCATTTTCTCATTTCTTTCAAGTGAAGCGGTTGATTTAACTATATTTTCTGCTTTAACAATTTCTCCGTCATTATCAAATTCAACATTTAAAATACCATAATAATTACCGTCACGACCGGCTTGCGTAATTATTGTCGGTGCTCCAGTTTCTTTTGAAATAATAAGGTTTTCTCCTACAGTCAAATCTTCAACTAAATCATGTGAATGTCCGCCTAATATTATATCTATACCTTCTACTGATTTTGCAATTTCTATATCATTTTGGTATCCAATATGAGAAAGGACTACCACTCTGTTTATACCTTCGTCTTTTAATCGTTTAACTTCGTCTTGCAGGTATTGTTTAGTTTGTTCCATTTGTTCTATTTCAAATCCTTTAAACAATTCTTTATTTGATGAGCGAAGCGACAAATCAAAGGGCATTAAAGCAATTATTCCATATTGATTTTTATTTTCATCTTCTTGAATATAAGAGTCTATAATTCTGTTATATAATTTATGTGATTTATCTATATTTACATTTGAACCCATAATTTTATAAACGGCACTTTGTGTTGAAGTTAAAAAATCATTCATATTTTGATCAACTTCGTGATTTCCTACGACGGTTGCCATAAAGTTATTGGCGTTTAAAAAAGAATTTACCGCCATATTGACATTGACATTAGGTCCTAACATTATGTCACCTGCAGAAAATTTTAAAGTATCGACATACGAAGGCATTGCTTTATCAAAATCCATACTGGCTGTAGTAATTCTTTCCATATTTGATAATCTGCCGTGAATGTCATTTACATAAAATATACTTGTAACATTTCCTGATTTACCCGATTGCATTGTTGTACTTATTATACTGTCGAGTTTATTGTCTGTAGAATTATTATCGATTTTCCCGGGATTTTTTAAAACGCCTAAAGATGTAAGAGCTAATTGTGAACTTACTAATTGATTTTCTTGTGAATTTTCTTTTTTTGTCTCCGGCGTCGCATTTGTTGTAATAATATCAGAATTTTTTTGTATTTTTGGAGAAATCCAAGTCTTAATACCATTTGAATTTATTTGCATAATATTCCTTCACACAATTATATTCTTTAAATTCTGAAACATATTATATTTTGATATCTTAGCAAATATTATGTTACAAAATTTTACACATAAATTATTTCTTTCAGGAAAATTTTTATTTAGGTTTGTATAGTGAAAAAGACTATAATCATTCAAGATACGATGCATTGCCATTCAGATATAAAAACTTATGCACAAATTAATAAACATCTTTAAGATAATTTTCATACTTAAAATCCTATATCGAAATTAATAGTATAAGACTTTATTCTAGTAAAAAGTACCATTTCGATTTTTTTATTTTATTGCCCAAATACATAATATTATCTATTCCTGTTTTTGGTTTTGTATTAATAATTTTATTCTTACTATTTTGCGAATGTAATGTTAAAATATTTATTTCGGGAATGTTTCCTAATCTGAAAGGTGCCGCATTACCTATACCGCTTGAAACATAGAAACGCTTATTGTTTTCAACAATATAACCTTTTACAAACCTTTGATTGTATTCTGAAGGAATAAACAAACCTCCAAAAAAAGGCAGGTATATCTGTCCTCCGTGTGTATGCCCCGATATAGTCAGGTTTACACGATTGGGAACTTTTGGAAAAACGTCAGGATTGTGTGCAAGAAGTATTACCGCTTTTCCTTTCGGAATTTTTGATATAAGATTTGAAATTTCTTTTTCAGAATTATGTCCCCATTTGTCATTTAATCCTGCTATATAAAAATTTCTGTCTTTTGATTTTATCTCTATGTATTCATCAACAAGCAGCGGTATTTTACTTTGTTGATATATTGGTTTTACTGTATTTTCCGGTTTAAAATCGTGATTTCCTAAAATTGCGTATGTTCCAATTGCCGGAGAAAGCTTTTTTAATTGCTCAACTATGTGTTTTTTGTCTTTGTATGCATATGCTGTTGTTCTTGCATCAATATCTCCGGTGATAAATATTAAATCCGGTTTTTCCAAATTTGTTTTTTTTATAATTTTTTCAAGTTTTTTCTTATCTATATTTAACGAACCTAAATGCAAATCGGATAAAACAGCAATTTTTAAACCATTAAGCTGTTTATTTTCATCGGGTATAAAAATTGCCTTTTTGTTAACTGTCAGAAGTCTTGGCTCAATTTTAGCTCCCCAAAAAAATACGAGCAGAATTATTATCCATATTATGGATATTATAATTAAAAAATTTTTTATAAAACTTTTTAACACTTTTATTTTGCCTTGTTTATAAGTGCTTCTGTCGCTCTTTCCAATATTCCGAGACAATAGGAAATTGCAATTCCGTAATTTGTAATTGGTACATTTGCTTCTTTTGATTTTGTTATTCTGGAAAGTATCTCCCGTCTGTTTGTCATGCATCCCCCGCAATGAACTATTAATGCATAATCTTTAATGTTTTGAGGAAATTCATGTGATGAGATTTTTTCAAATATAAGTTCTTTCCCGGTTTTTTTTCTGATTAAATTCGGGATTTTTACATTTCCTATATCATCTTCTATTTCATGGTGTGTGCAGCTCTCACAAATTAATATTTTATCTCCATCTTTTAATCTTTCTATTGCCTTAACTCCTTCACAAAATTCATTTAAATCACCTTTTAGTCTCGCAAATAAAATAGAAAATGAAGTTAGTGCAATTTCCTTTGGTACAATTTTATTTACTTCTTTAAATGCTTGAGAATCAGTAATTACAATTTTAGGAGGATTTTTTAACTCAGATAGGCTTTGTCTTAACGTTTTTTCGGTTGTTACAACCGAAATGCACGAATTGTCTAAGAGCTCTCTTAATACATTTACCTGGGGCAAAATTAACCTCCCTTTAGGTGCTTCTTTATCAACAGGTGTTACTAAAATAACACTGTCATAAGTATTTACTAACCCTTCTAAAATTGATGGCGGATTAATAAATTCTGCAGGAACAATTCTTATTAATGCCTCTCTGACTTTTGCTGCTATGTCTTTG
Source organism: Candidatus Gastranaerophilales bacterium (assembly GCA_947624605.1). Taxonomy (GTDB): domain Bacteria; phylum Cyanobacteriota; class Vampirovibrionia; order Gastranaerophilales; family Gastranaerophilaceae; genus RUG841. The sequence continues at coordinate 8,226 of CANQLA010000003.1, forward strand.
TCTGAAATTGCCGAAATTTTTAATATATAATCTGAAAATTTTTCTATTTCTTTTATTTTTTCTTCAGATATTTCACGTATGTCTTTTTTATTAATTACTGTCAATATCGGAATTTGCTTGTTTTTGAAATCCTCTGCAAGTTTATGCTCAAAATTGCTCCAGCCTTCATAATCACAAACAATAATTGCAACATCTGTTCTTTCAATTATTTTTTTTGATTTTTCAATTCTTAATTTGCCAAGCTCCCCTTCATCATCAATACCTGCTGTATCAATAAAGACGACAGGTCCTATAGGCAGCATTTCCATTGCTTTTTCAACTGCATCAGTCGTTGTTCCGGCTACTTCTGATACTATTGATGTATATTGATGTGTCATTATATTTATTAATGATGACTTTCCGACATTTCTTCTGCCGAATATTCCTATGTGCAGCCGCATGGATTTAGGTGTCTTTTCCATTTATATCAAAATTCCTTTCTTTAAAATCCCTTAAATTTAAATTTTTACAAAAAATAAAATATATAATAGTAACAAGATATGCAATAATAACTGTTCCCTGTTGTACAAGTGCAATACTAAGTGCAACGGAATTTTCCATGTCATATAAACTACAAGCAAGTATAAATGCATACTGATACAGACCGATATATATTGATGCAGAAGGAATTATTGTGGAAAGTGCCGTAAAAGACAATATAAATAATGTTATTGAAAAAGGCGGCTTTATGCCAAATGCAATTATCAAAAAATACATTAATATACAATCAAGAAGCCAGGATAAAATACTTAATATGGCTACTTGTAATAATATTTTAGGTTTTGCAAACGATTCAAAACCTTTCATAAAAGAATTTAATAAATGCTGTATTTTATCTGTTGTTTTATATATTAATTCTCCGGTTTTGTTTGTGAAATTTAATGAATAAGTTTTTATTTTTTCACAAATATAATCACATTTATTTTGTTTATAAAACCATAATACAAATAAAAAACTTAAAATAAATATAAAAGAAGCTATAATGGCTAATTTTACTGCAAGTTCGGAAGCTTTATATGAAATTATTCCCGCAAATAAAATTAAAACTACCGACAATCCGTCTAAAATTCTTTCTGCCGCTACGGAACCCAATACTTTAAGTTTAGATATGGAATATTTATGTCCGAAATAACAACCCCTGAAAATATCTCCCGCACGTGCCGCAAGAAATATATTAAGCAAATTTGTAATTACATATACTATATAATAATTATTAAAAGCTATATTGTGTTCTTGTAACAATATTTTCCATCTTAAAGTTCTTATTATAATAATTATTATAAATATCGGAATTAAAATTATAAGAAATTTTATATTAAAAAGTTTAAATGCTTCTGCTGTCTGCAAAAAATCAACACGATTGATAACTAAAACAGTAAATAAAACTGTTATAAGAAAAGCAAATAAGGTCTTAAGGGTTTTTTTCATTTTTAAACCTCCAAAAGGATTTTTATATTTTCACTGTTGTTATTTGCTTCAAATGCTTCTATGGCATTTTCTATAGGGAAAATGCCCGAAATCATGTCGAAAAAGTTAATCCTGCCTGTACTTATAAGCCTCATTGCCGGGTCAAATCTTCCGCATCTCGAACCTAAAATTGTTATCTCATTGATTACCACAGGTGCAAGATTTAGTTCTTTTGATGAGGCTATTGTGCTTTTTAAAACAAGTACTCCTTTGGGTTTTACTGATGTTAAGGAAGTTTCAAATCCCGTTATTGAACCTGTTGCTTCAATAACAACATCAAATTGCATATTTTTATCAAAATCATTGAGTAAACAAGTTTTTACACCTTGCTTTTTTGCTATGTTAAGTTTGTTTTGATGCTTGCCTACAAGCAGAATATTAATACCAAAAGCGTTTAATGCCAAAGCTGTTACAAGACCCAATTTGCCGTCACCTAAAATCATAACTTTTGACATAGGCTCAATATGAAGCTGCTCTAAAATTTCTAATCCCGCTGCAAGCGGCTCTGTGAAAACAGCTTCTTTATCTGAAACATGTTCGGGTATTTCAATTAGATTTTTTATCGGTAACGTTATATATTCTGCAAAACATCCGTCTTTTGATAAAATTCCAAGTGTTGTTCTGTTCGGGCAATGTCTCTCTAAATCTTTTTTACACCAAATGCACTCACCGCAACCAAGATTTATTTCTCCTACAACCCTCTTACCAATAAATGTTTTGTCGGAAAAATTAACTTCTTCTACAATTCCTGTAAATTCATGTCCTAATATACCTTTGAATCCCATATAGCCTTTTGTGATTTCTTTATCTGTATTGCATATTCCGGCTAATGTGACTCTTATTAAGGCTTCTCCTTCTTTGGGTACAGGTTTTTTATAACTGTCGGTATATTGTAATTTTTTATCAAAAATAACTGCTTTCATATTTTCTCCTTACTTGCTAATTATAATTAACTAAAGCAGAAAATTAAAAGAATGTTACATTATTGTTATACAACTTGTATATTTAAGCGTTTTATTTTTTCCTTTAATTTGATTTTTTTCTTCAAAATATCATATCCAATAGATGTGTACTTGCCGTTATCTTGATATGATAACCTCCTGTTTGTATTTTCTAAAAATTTTTGTGCATCTGAATATTTTTGAAGTTTAATTAATAAATTTATTTTTAATGCACTAAGCTCTGAAAAAAGAATGGTATCATTTATCTTTAAGTTTTTAAAAGCCGTTTCGGTAAACTGAAGAGCTATTTCATATCTGCCTGAAATTTCATTTACTGAAGCTAAATTAGCTAATATTTTTGCGTCCTCTGGTTTAAGTGCAGCTGCTCTTGAATAATATTCAAAAGCTTTATCTGTTTTACCATCTGTAAAATATACATCACCAAGTAACTTCATACTCTTTATATGACAAGGATCAAATTTAAGAACAGCTTTTAACTTCTTTTCGGCTTTTTTTGTTTGAAAAAAATAAAAAAAATCATCTTCAGCTTGTCTGTACATTCTTTCCGAATTAATGTTTAATACATTGTCATAGTGCGAATTTTTTATATTTTTAATACTTTTTATCATTTTATATAGATTCTGTTCCAAATAAATTTCTCAATGATTTAATAATAAGTCCTTTTGCCTTTTACGGCTATGATTAAAATATATAATTTTAAAACTTTATGCTTAAAAAGCATGACTGACATGCGATTTCATGATTATGAATTTTTGTTAAGAATTTTCACCCGGATTAAAATTTAAAAATAGTTATGGCTTAAAAGCCATGTTTTGCATGAGTTTTAATAAAATTTTATGTTTCTTTACAAACTTAATATTTTTTTGTAACAATTTGTATTAAACTTAATTTGAAAACAAATTAATAAATTTTTGTTGAAATCATAATTTCAGCATAGTATCATATAAGTAAAAATTTCGGGAGAAAATCAATGAATCAAATTATAAAAATAGCTTGGGATTTAAATGATAATTGTGAAAATCGTTATGAACTGGTATATGAAATAGCAGAACTAGCTAAAAAATTGGTGGATGAAAATCAGTCAAAACGTGCAAAGGATGAATTCGGTTTCGATGAATACGGTTTCGACAATTCTATAAAAAAAGAAAATCCCGTTGAACACGCTATTATGGTAAAAGCTTCGGAAACAGATGATTCCGGTTTGGTAGGATAAATAATTGATTATTTATTTAACAGCTATATGTACCAGGTTTTAACTTATGAAACCTGGTGCATTTTGTTTGTCTTTTATATTTTTTATTGTAAATTTGTTTAATGCCTTATTTTTTAAGTTAAATATAATTCTTTAATGCACTTTCCTTGTTCTTGTCACGACATAACTTTCTGAGTTTACTTAAAGCCCTGTTTTCAATTTGACGTATTCTTTCTCTTGAAACATTATATTGAGTTCCTATTTCTTCAAGAGTTTTTTTCTCACCGTCTTTTCCAAGACCATATCTCAGCATTAATACATCTCGTTCTTTAGGACTGAGTTTGCTTAACATTTTTTCAATATCACCGAATAAGTTCTCTTGAGTTACTTTTATATCAGGGGATAAAGTTGATTCATCAACTATAAAATCTGCAATTTTGGAATTGTCATCTTTTTGATTGGCAGGAGTTTCAATGCTTACTGTACTTTGAGCAGATTCTATAAGCTGATTTAATTTTGCTAAAGGCATGCCTACTTTATATGCAATTTCTTCTTTACCGGGTGCAAATCCGTTTTGTATTGTTAATTCCGTTGAAGCTTTTTTAATTTTCCCTAACGTTTCAATCATATGAACCGGAAGCCTTATAAGTCTTGATTTATCAGCTATTGCTCTTGTTATTGCCTGCTGAATCCACCATGTAGAGTATGTCGAAAATTTGTACCCTTTTGTATAATCAAATTTTTCCGCAGCTCTCATAAGTCCCATATTGCCTTCTTGTATCAAATCAAGAAACGACAACCCTCGACCGATGTATTTCTTAGCAATACTTACTACCAATCGCAAATTTGCATTTACAAGTTTTGTAATTGCTTTTTCTTTTTCTTCATTAGTACCTTCCATTATACATTTTGCAACTGCTTGTTCTTCCTCTGAAGAAAGAAGGTGAATTTTACCTATTTGTTGAAGATAAATTTTGACCGAATCGTCCGATACGGCAGTCGACAATGTTTCCGAAATTTTCGGTTCTTCTACCGCTATTTCTACATCATTTTTTTCTGCTTCATAATCATAATCTTCATTTGGTTCAATATCAAATCTGTCTGTTTTTTCTTTTTTACGTACCATTTATATTAACTTTGTCCTTTTGTATAATCTGTCTTATTGTTTCATACATGATAACAGATGCAGCGTTTGCAACATTTAGTGAATTAAAATCTCCATCTATTGGTATTCTTACCCGAAAATCCGAATTTTTAACATTGTTTTTTGAAATTCCCGATTTTTCGTTACCTACGATAAGAGCAAAATTCATATCCGTATAATCAATATCAAAATAATTATCTTCAGCATCAACTGAAGAAGCAATTATCCAAAAGGAGTTATCCTTTAGGGCAGTTATCGCATTAGACATACTGTTTACCGCTATAATACTGATTAAGTTAACCGCACCTGCTGAAGCCTTTTCTACTGTTGCATTTATTAATGAACCATGCCTTTTCGATAATATTACTCCATCGTATCCTGCACATACCGCTGTCCTTATTATTGAACCTACGTTGTGCGGATCTTCAACACAATCCAGTATTACTACTTTTCTATACCGCTTTTCCCGCTCTGACTCAAGAAATTCATCCAGTTCTATATATTCTATCGGTGAAACAAATGCTATTATACCTTGATGTGAATATTCTTCATATTTCTTAAACTTTTCCTTCGGTACAAATGAGTATGGAACAGATATACTTTTTGCAAGTTTGATAATCTTTTCCGTTCGTTTATCTTTATGAATAGTATCCATAAGTATTAGTTTATTTATTTTTCTTTCGTTAGAGTTTAATAATTCTATAATATTATTTTTTCCATATACAAAATTTGTATTGCCTATAGCTTTTCTCCTCCATTTGTTGTACAATTCGTATTGTAACATATAAAATACGTATTCCAAAAAAAATAAAATTAGTATATTATTACTAATAGTTAAACGAATAGGTTATATGCAATGGGAAATTTACTGGAAAAACTTGGATTAAGCTCAGTATTGACGGTTGGTATTTCAGTTTCGGCGTCAAATTTTATTGAAATGATTTGCGTAGATAAAAATCAAAAAGTCATTACTAAATATGCTTGTAAAGAATTAAAGTATAATATAGCTATTAGAGAAATTATCAGTTATGAAGACTTTTCTATTACGGTTTTAGAATTATTTAAAGAATTAAAAATTAATCCTAAAAATTGTAATGTTGTTTTAAATCTTCCAAATGTTCATTTCGGTTTGACAAATATGCCTCAAGTTCTTCCGGAAGACCAAATTTCAACAGCTATCGCTTCTGAAGTTGAAGAGTTATATCTTTTCAAAAGACATGAACCGGTAGTAAGCTGGAATATGGTCGGTGAAGATGATGAAGCCAAAAAAAAATATTTCGTCTTTGGTGCAATTCAGGAAAATACCATAAATAATATAAAAAGTGTTTTTGCTGAAATGGGGGCTAATCTTGTAGCTATAGAAACTTCTAACAGCTCTTTATTAAAAGGTCTTTTATATAGTGGATTGTTTGATGAAGAATTTCAAGATGGTGAAGCTACCAATATACTTTTAATTTCTTCTAATTCTTATTCTATATTTTGTATGCAAGGTACGACTATTGTAGACTATTTTGATGAACCGATTGCTATTAAATCTTTTACAAATGATGAGGTTTATATTGCAATTTCTTCCGCAGTCAGTACTTCTTTAGAAAATTATCCCTCTAAAAATTTATTAGTAATCAGTGAAACCAATGAAGTCAGTGCTGAAATTCTTTGCCATAAAATAAATGTTTCCGGTAATTTGAAGTTTTTAGACAGAAATATTTATACTGACAAATCATTTATCGATACTTCCGAAGATGTGATTTCCAAATATCTTCCTTTGATATCACTTGAAGCAGTTGGTGCTGCAGTTTATTTTTTTGATAATTTCCCTGTTAAATTTAATTTTTTGCAGGAAGGTGAAATAACTACTTCCGAAAAAAGTGTTATTAATATTTTCGGTACAGAATATGAACTTAACAGAAAAGCAATTTTGAATATATCTCTAATTGTCGGTATTGTCGTTCTTATAATTTTCTTATTTATAGGATTTTTAGTCTCTTTATATAATAAGAAAATAGTTAAAGATACCGAAATTATGTCTGAAGAATTTATTCAAATTACTTCGCAATTGAAAGCAACTGAAACCGGCGGCAGTGATGTGAATTCTATATATTCCGTTCAATCTAAAATTAGTGAAGAAAACACAAAGGGAGTTTCTCTGTTTTATGGTTTGGGTTCTGAAATTCCTTCAAATTTATATTTAACTAATTTTTACAGTAATTCTGATGGTGAAGTTAAAATTTCAGGAAACTCTACATCAAGTGATTCAATTTATGCATATGTAAAAGGTTTGAAAACAAAATATCCGGAGATAAAAATTTCTAAATTGCAGATGGAAATGGGAGATGAAAGCGGTTCTTCCTTCTTGTATTCATTTTTGATAGAAAGTGAGGTTTCAGCCCAAAAAGAAGCACAAGCAGAAGCTGCTGAAAAATCGCAGGCTGATAATCAACAAAATAGTCAACAACCTAAAGCTCTGTTTCCTTTCTTCGGCTCTTCCGCTCCGCAAACGCCTCCGGCTGCTCCTTCTGCACCACAAACTCCTCCGGCAGCTCCCGCTGCAGGTGGTGCTGATTCTACTGCTGCTCCTCAAGCAGCAAATGCTCCGGGAGGACTTCCGGCTCCGGTTGCTCCTTAGTCAATTACTTATAATTAAAAGGAATATTTAAATGCAATTTGATGAAAATTTTATGAAAAATTATAAAGAGTTGTTGATTGGTGTATTCATTATTATCCTACTTGCAGCTTTGGGGTTGAAGTATGTCGCAGGTAATGCATCTAAGACTAAAGAATATGTTTCCGCAAATAAAGCTCAAAAGGCTCAGTTAAAAGAAGTTCAAGTCAAATTTGATGAAGTTAAAAAAATTAAACAAGAGATGACTGCAAAACAAAGTAAAATTAAGCCCGTTTTTTCTCAAAAAGCTGCACCCGAAGATTCTATCGCTTCTTTCGGCGGTATGTTTGAAGATATTATTGATTATGTTAAAATGAACGGTTTAAGGCTTCGTTCTGTTGAATATATTATTAATCCCGCTGATGATCCTATATATTCGGTTTTCCCTTCTTTATATAATGTTTGTCGTATTAATATATTTGTAATTGCTACTTACGGACAAATGGAAGGTTTCCTCAGAGATTTAACTGTTTACCCTTATTTTATCAATATTTCTTCTATTGATATAACTCCTTATGAGAAAGACAAAGAATATCTTTTGGTTAATATTTCAATAACTTTGTATTCTAAAAAGCAGCAAAGTGTTGGCAGCGTATTGCAATAAATAATGATTTTTTCTTTTTAATCGGATATACCATTTATACTATTTGAAAAGGGCATTTTTTACACGATGCTTTATAATGTAATATTAAATTATCTTCCGCATCATATCTTTTAACAACTTTACATATTAATTCCGAGCCGCATATTGGGCATCTGAGTTCTGAACCTTCGCCTGACATCATTTTTTCTCGTGCATAATCTTCAAATTCTTTGTTTGCTGCATAATAATTTATTTCTACTTTCTTTTCATACTTTAAAATATCTGAAAGGTTTATTTTCAGTCCTTTAGCAAGCTTTTGACGAATTGTAACCGAAAGAAAAAGTTCCTTTCCGCATTCTATATCAGAAATTTCTTCTTCTGTAAGGTTACAGCGTTTTGCTAACAATGTAACAGAAAGCCCGATTTTTTCACGGGCTTCTCTTACGAATTGTGCTAATGATATATTATTAATTTCTTCTTCCATAAAAATTATGCTTTAACTTTCTTAGATTCTTTTACGTGATTATAAAATACCAACAAAACACTTGCTACAAATATACTGGAATATGTTCCCACTGATATTCCTAAAATCATTGCTAATACAAAATCTTTTGTCGTAACTCCGCCAAAGAAATATAATGCCAATAATGTAAATAATGTTGTTAATGATGTATTTATACTTCTTGTAAGCGTTTGATTAACGCTTGCATCAACAACTTCATCAAATGTTGCGGATTTTGATGCAAATTTTAAATTTTCACGTATTCTATCATATACAACAATCGTATCGTGTACTGAAAAACCTAATACTGTCAGTACGGCACTTATAAATAATGCATCTACATGAACTCCGTAAAAAATTCCTAAAAATGCAAATACACCTAAAACAAATAAAACATCATGCACTAATGTAAATATTGCGAACATTGCATATTCAAAATGAAATCTTAATGACAAATATGCACAAATACCAACTATTGCAAGTAATACCGCAATTATTGAATTTTTCATTAATTCTTTTCCCAGAGTCGGACCCACCGAACTTACCTGAACAAGTTTGGCTTCAGGATATATTGATGTGATAGTATTTGTAACCGTGTTGGTTTTGTTACTGTTTTTATCTCCATCGAAGGCGGTTTTTATTGAGATTATTTCAGTAGACTTAGATTTGCCTTCTTTATTTGAAGTTGTTGTTAAAATTTGTATAACAGGATTTTCAATTCCTTCTGCCGATAATTTTTCTCTTACATTTGCTATATCAACGTTAGAGAGTTTTGTGTCAACAGAATATTGAATTATCGTTCCTCCTGTAAAATCAATACCTACCAAAAGAGGTGCTCCGGTTTTTACTGTTAAATATCCCATTGCTCCTATTGACGGCACAATTAATAATATGGAAATTACTAAAAAAATCCATCTGTATTTTACAATATCAATTATCTTTTTTGCATTTGAAAACATCGTTTTCTCCTTACCTAATCCAAAATACCAAATTTAGCATTTTCCCGTTTGGTTTCATCTGCAACATAAGCAGAGTTAATTTCTTCCGCCTTGAGTCCAAACCATTCCGGATGTTTGAGATTTCCCGTACCAAACAGAAGGTGCATAAAGTTTTTTGTAACAGTAATTGCACTAAACATACTTACTATTGTTCCTATTGCAAGTGTCAATGCAAATCCCTTTACTACACTTGTTCCAAGAATATACAATATTATACAGGTTATTATCGTAGACATATTGGAATCAAATATACTTGTAAATGCCCTTTCAAAACCTAAATTGATTGCTGTAAACAATGTCCTCCCTACCCTTAATTCTTCTTTGGTTCGCTCAAAAATCAATATGTTTGCATCCACAGCCATGCCAATACTTAAAATAAATCCTGCTATACCTGCAAGAGTAAGTGTAACAGGTATTATTTTAAAAATTGAAAATACAATCAAAGAATATATTACAAGTGCAATATCTGCTATTAAACCCGGAACTCTATAGTACAAAATCATAAATATCATTACAAAAGATAGCCCTATCATTCCTGCAAATTTACTGTTTGAAATACTGTCTGCACCAAGAGTTGGTCCTACCGTATTTTCTTCAATAATTTTGGCCGGAACTGGCAATGCTCCTGCATTCAATAAGTCTACCATCTTTTTTGCTTCTTCATATTCAAAACCGCCTTTCCCTCCGGATATTTGAGCTTGTCCTCCTAAAATAGGCTCTTGTATTACAGGGGCTGATGTTAACTCTCCGTTAAAAAATATCGCCATTTGTTTGCCTACTAACTCTTTCGTTAAATTTCCGAATTTTTTAGTTCCGACTTCATTAAATTCCAAACTTACTACCCATTCTCCGTTTTGAGAATTCGTTGAAACTAATGCCTTCTTTAAATCTTTTCCAGTTAATCCCGTTGGTACCCATCCCTCAGTACCATCAAAATTTTGTACCGGTCGTTTAAATTCAAGTTCGGCTGTTTCCCCTAAAAATTCTTTTGCTTTTTCAGGATCTGAAACATCTGGTATTTCTACAATTAGCCTTTTATCTCCTTCTTTTTGAACAACCGTTTCTGCAACTCCCATTGCATTAACTCTGTCTTCTATCGCAAATTTTAAACTGTCCATATTATCCGGTGTTATCTTTGGTATGGTACTTGTAGTCTGTGCTTCAAGCACCAACCTCGAGCCTCCTACCAAATCAAGTCCCAGTTTCGTTGGTTTCTGCGTTACTACATATATACATCCTAATACTAAAAGTATTATCAGCCAAAATAAAAGTTTTTTATTTTTCATTTCTGTCCCCTGTATAATTATATTTATTTTTATTTCTATTGTACTTCAAACATATATACAAATACAAATTTTTACAATACTCTGTAAATTAATCTTATAAACTATTAATTATTAAATATCTTCTTATTTTCATTTCTTATTGTTTTTATTTGTTTTTATGTTCTAATATTTGTATTTTTATGATAATTTCTATATTTTTTCATTTTTTTAAGAATTTTCTATTGAAAAAAAATTTTTTTTATGATAGATTATTTCTGCTGTTAGTATTATTACTGAAGGTGGTGAAAATTAATGCCTGAAATCAGAGTCGGTGAAAATGAAAGTATTGAAGGTGCTTTAAGAAGGTTTAAGAAAAAGGTTCAAAAAGCAGGTATACTTTCTGAAATAAAAAAACGTGAAAGATATGAAAAACCAAGTATAAAAAGAAAACGTAAGTCTGAAGCTGCACGTAAAAGACGTGTTTAATTACTAAAAAACCGCTCTTACAATGAGCGGTTTTTTTATTCTGTTGTTAAAATCTCTTTTATTGTCGTAACTAAATTATTCTTATTTAATTCACTTTTACTTAAAAATGCTTCGATTTTTATCCCTCTGAACAATTCTGATACTCTGTCTATCGAAAGCATTGATATTATTATTATCGGTATATTCTTCATTTTTTCCTTTTTTTTAATATACTTTACAAATTCTGCACCGTTCATATCAGGCATTTCTATATCACTTATTATTAGTTTAATATTTTTTTCTTCCAGTTTTCGCAAGGATTTTTTCGCACTGTCATACGCCAAAACATCATATCCCGTTCCCTTTACTATTTTTTTTATGTAATTTTTTGCAATCTTTGAATCATCTATAACTGCTATTTTAGGGTTTTTGTCATTGTTCTGTTTTTTTTGAATATTTTGTCCGAAAAATACGGTTGGACACTCAAGTATAATTTCCGTACCAATACCCTTTTTGGTATCGATAGATATTTTCCCTCCAATATTCTTAATTTTTGTATTTACTATGTCAAGACCCATTCCTCGTCCGGAAATTTCACTTACCTGGTCTACTGTCGAAAATCCCGGTTGTAATACTAATTTCAGGTAGTCTTTTCGTTTTAAAGAATTAATTTCTTCTTTTTGTATAAAATGCTGCTCTATTGCTTTTTCTTTTACTTTGTCTATGTCTATTCCCTGTCCGTCGTCTTTTACTGATATAATTACTTTACCTCGCTTCTTAACTGCTTTTATAATTATTTTTCCGGCTCTTGTTTTTCCTATACTCTCTCTTATCTCTGGCTTTTCTATACCATGATCCACAGCATTTCTTAACAGGTGAATAAGCGGGTTTTTAATTTCTTCAAGTATATTTTTATCTATGCTTACTTCTCCTCCGGTTATTTCTATTTCCGCTTCTTTGTTCTCCTCTTGCACTATATCTCTTACCATTCTCGGAAACATGTGCAATATTACTCCTAATTTTAAATTCCTTATATTTTGTATCGACTCTGTTAATTTTACATATTCGTTTATAAATTTTTTGTTTACCTCTAAACGTTTTTTACTGAATAAATTAAGCTCTTCTGTAAGTTCCTTAATCTCTTTAAATCTTTGGATGATTTCACAAGTCCCTTTTTCATTAATAATATTTTCTGCTTCTGCTGCTTTACTGTATATTTTTTCTATTATCCCAGCAGCTTTATTATATTCTTTCCTTGTATTAATGCTTAACTCTCCTAATTCATCCAAACATTGGCTTATTCCGTCAAGTTTATCACTCTCTATTCTTAATGTCTTTATTGAATTATGAGTGTAATCGGAAAAAATATTTTTTACATCCGGCTTTTTATCCGAAAAATTCGCTAAAATATTATTGTTGCTATCTTTATTTTGTTCAGTATCTCTTTGCGAATAATCAACATAAACATCTATCATCTGTAATGCTATATTCATTTTGTGTTTTACTAATATAATTTCATCCGTATTCGTAGTTTTGTCACATATTATTCGCTTTATAGATTTTAAACCTCCAACTAATATATTTAATAAACTTTTATCTTTTATCTTTTTTGATAACTTCACTTTTTCTAATATTTTGTATATGCATTGTACCGTATCCGAAATTATTGTGTTTTTTGCAATGTCAGCTTGGTTGCATAACGTTAATGATAAATCCGTTAGCTCCGGTGCCAATTTTATATCTTCTTTTAATAATGGAATTTTATAAATTAATTCCTTTATTATCTCCTCTGTCGTTTTCAACATAACTTTTTGACAATGAACCAGTTCATCTGTTTCGGAAATTAATCCCTTGATTTCTGATAAAATATTTTTACCTTCAATATCACTGCTTCCGTCTTGTATCTTGCCAAGTAAATCTTCTATATTATGTGCTAACGTCTGAACTTGCTTTAAGCCTACAATTGCTGCAGCACCTTTTATTGCATGTGCTTCACGCATCAACTTCACCAAAAAATCTTTATTTTGCGTCTGTTCATAAAATATTATGTCTTTCTCAAATGCAACTATGATTTTCTTACATTCTTCCCGAAATATATCTTCGGCTTCATCTGTTTCTATATCAGACATACAAAAACTCCATTTTTCTTTACTTTATCACAAAAAAATATTTATAAAACTGCAGTTCTCTAATCATTTTTTACTGCACTTTGCTGGGCTTCGTTTAATATTTGTTTTATCTTTTCTATCCTTCTTATTAATTTCCTTAGTTTCTTCTTCTGATATTCCGAAATTACTATATCTTTGTCAAGTATAGGGGTATAACAAAAATCAAGTATACAGTTTGCTTTGTTTATTAAATAAATTATTTCAAAATAAAAATACTTGATTTGCTGTTCCGCAATTTTAATAAACATATTTATCTCCTTTATTTCTGTTTGTAAATAATATTTGTTGTTTTTAAAACAATAGAATTTAAAAAAGAAAATAATTATAATTACATAATATCATGATTGATGGAAAAAGTATTAAAAAATTAGTCGGTACAACTATTAAAGAATTGAGAATTAAAGATAATATTACACAGGAAAAATTATCTGAACATATAGGTTTACAACCTAACGGACTGACGCAGATTGAAACAGGCAGAAATTTTATTTCCAGTGAGGTTTTGGCAAATTTATGCCAATATTTTAATGTTTCTCCTGCAGTGTTTTTTACACCAAAACCGCAATATTCTTTCGATGAACATATTAATTATTCTAAAAAAATTATCAGCCTTTTGCCAACATTTAGCAAAGAAAAACTCCAAGAAATATATAATATTTTACTTGTTATGAAAAAATAATTTCTGACTTTATTTTTTGTATTTTAAATTAGTTCTGTATTAAAATCTGTACAAATTGTCTGATTTTTCAAGTATTTCTTTAAAAATTTTAATTCTTCTTCTTTGTTTTTTAAATTATTATTTAATTTTTCTTTTAATATAGCGTTTTGTATTTCAGAAAACATTTTCCCCTGTTTTATTCCGAGTTTAATTAAATCACTACCGGATGTTAGAATTTTAGTATCTTTTATTTTAAAAAAACGCTTAGCAGTTTCTAAATTATAAAAAATCCCATAAAAAACAACAGACAAATAATCTTTTCCTTTAAAAAATTCATAGATAGAATAATTATCTGTTAAATTATTTTGATGTCCGACTTTTATGTCTTTAATTATTTTAAGTTCACGTGATGTTAAATTGAGTTTATCAGGCGGATCTTGTTTTATAAAAAGAGGAAGAAAATACAAAAGCCATATATCTTCTTCTCTTATGCAAAATTCAAAAAGTGCATTTCTGAGCATTTGTGCATTTAAACCTTCAATCGTTTCTTTAACAAAAATTTTATATAAACCATATTTTATAAAATCATTAAAAGCACTGATTTTATTGAGTGAGAAGAGTTCTTTTATTTCTTTTTTGACTCTTTCTAACGGTATATTGGAATAGGGATTTTGTAAATATTTGTTTTGTTCGTACAAAGTTTCTTTGTCAGGTTTGAAACCAAGTCTTTGAGCAAATTTTAAACATCTTATCATTCTTGAAGGATCATCTCTGAAAGATTGATTATGAAGAATTTTAAGTTTTTGTTTTTTTAAATCTATAACTCCGCCCGTATAATCAATAATTTCAAATAAATTTTTTTTATTTAAAGACAAAGCAATTGTATTGATTGTAAAATCTCTGCGTAAAACATCATTTTTAAGTTCACAGCCTGTCTTAATAATTTTAGGGAGATTTCCCGGAGTATCATAAACTTCCTGCCTAGTTGAGGCAAAATCAATTTCAATATTATTTTTAAATACAACTTTTGCAGTAGGTAAAATTTCATCATACTTTACTGATTTCAATTTGAAATTTTTACAAATTGACTTTACAAAAGCGGTTGCATCTCCTGCAACTGTGATATCAATGTCCTTTAAAGGTTTTTTTAACAAAATATCACGGACAATTCCCCCTACAAGATAAATCTCAAAACCGTATAAATCAGCAGTATCAATGCAGACAGATATCGCCTTTGCTGTTTTTTTATCAATTTTCTTAAAAATATTGACCTTCATTATTTGTTTATTATATCAAATATGTGGACTATGACCAATTTTGAAAAAAATCATCTTTTTGAACCTTAATATTTCTTTACTTTTTGCTAAAGTTATATTATATTATGCCGATAAATAAAATGTAGTAGTAAAGGATACAAGAATGTTAGGAAATAATACAAATCTATTTAACAGACCGTTCGGACTTAACGTTCAAGTTCCTACGAGAACTTTAAAACAAGTAAAAGATACTGCTACGAAAGCTGTTAGCAGTTTGTGGGAGCCTGTTGCGGATTATTTTGAAAAAGCTGATAATGTTTTTAGCGGTAACGTCCAGGAAGAAATTGCAAAATATAACAGAATGGCTTATTCTTTGGGTGCTACAATGAGAAAAGGACAACAACGTCCTTCTATCAACTTTAAGGTATAGTTTTAAAGTTTTTCCTTTTTTCTTCCGTGAGTGTAATATTTTCTTGTGTTTCATAATTTAACAAAATTGGAAAATTTTTAAAAATAGATTATTATCTAGTAATGATGAGAATATTTTTAAAAATTATATTATCATTCCTTTTCCTGAGTTTTCAAACCGTTTATGCCAATACTATGAAAGTGAATGACATAACATTTGACAGCTCTGACAGTGTTATATTCGTTGCTACAAGCGGTTCTGAAGGTGAAGTAAATATAAAAAAAGGTATTTTAAGCAATCCTGAAAGAATTTTTATAGACATTCAAGATGCAATTTTAACAAAAAAACAAAGTTCTTATGATTTTAAAAACGGAAATCTTTCTAATTTAAAAATTTCACAATTTTCTGCAAATCCCCCTGTAGTTAGAATTGTTATGACTAATTCTCCCGGCTTTGATTTGAAAAACGTTAAAGTGATGTCTATTGGCGGAAACATTATTATTAAACTCCAAAATTATAAACCGTCACAAAATTATTTGACTCCTATATATAGAGAGGTTCAAAACAGTGCTTATGATTATTTTGAAAAGGTTAGAATAAACCAAGTAGAAAACGAGTCTTTACAAAATGATTTTCCTATAGCTTTATCTCCCGCTGTTCCTCCGAGTGTCAGATCAAATACTGTCGTTATTCCCACTGATATAAAAAATATTACTCCTCCTAATGAACCTGTAAGAATTAATCAACCTTTTTTAAATTCTAAATTGCTTTCAAGATTTTTTGTTTCTAATGCTTTCGTGAAAAATGGTTCTATTGTAATTTCCGGAACAGGTATTGTAAATTTGGAAAAAGTTTTTTATCTATCCAATCCTGAAAGAGTTATTTTTGATATACCTAATTCTGTATCAGATTCAAAATTAAGAAATAAAATCTTTATGCTTAGTGAACAAGAAACTGCCAAAATTGGTCAGTTTTCTCCTACTAAAACCAGAATTGTCATTACTTCTCCTGATGCTCATAAATATAGGGCTGTTTATTCTGATGATTTGCAAAATTTATTGTTGGCAAAAGATGACAGTCTTAAAAATGTTAAATTGTTTTCAACTACTTCTGATATTTTGTCAATAAATGTCAAGACAAGTCAGGAATACAAAACTTCCATACACAAACTGATTCTTGATTTTTCAGAGCCGATTGTTCATTCTTTGAAAAGAAATAATAATAATATTGAATTGAAATTATATAATGTAAATAACTCCGGTATAGAAAAAATTTTTAATAAAATTAATAATTCCGATTTAAAAAATTCACAAATTAATAAAATCGGTGATATAGGAATATTTATTTCTGTGCCTATTCAAAATGATACTACCATCGATTGTCTGGAAAACTTGAATGCCAAAAGACTTGTTTTAATGTTAAAATCTCCCAATTACTCTACTCAAATACAAAAAAATACAAAACATAATTTAAGTAAAAAAACAATAGTTATTGATCCTGGACATGGAGGCTCCGACCCGGGTGCAATGAGAGAAAATGTCCAAGAAAAAAATCTTACTCTTGATATCGCTAAATTAGTTGTATCCAATCTTAAGGAACAAGGTGCCTCCGTCTATATTACCCGCAACGACGACTCTTTTATTTCTTTAAGTGACAGAGTTACTTTCTCTAATAACTTAAAACCTGATTTGTTTGTCAGTATCCATATAAATGCCAGTGAAAATGAAGAAGTAAACGGCATTGAAACTCATTATTATAAAGATAACAGTATTGATTTAGCTAAATATATACATAAATCAATAGTATCTCAATTTGATGAAAATACAAACCGAGGTGTATTTAAATCAAGATTTTACGTTATAAAAAATACTACAGCTCCTGCAGTTCTCCTCGAATTAGGCTTTATTTCAAATATAGAAGAAAGAGGTTTACTTATGGATGAAAATCGTCAGAAAAAAATTGCGGAAAAAATTACTGAAGGTATAATAAACTATATAAATAATACGGAAAGTAAATAAAATGAACAATAATCCAATAGGTGTATATGATTCGGGTATCGGAGGATTGACAGTTTTTTCAAAACTGTCTGAACTCTTACCAAATGAAAATTTTATTTATTTTGGCGATACGGCAAATATGCCCTACGGAACTAAATCTAAAGAAGATTTGTTAAAAATTACTCATAAAATTATGGATTTTTTTGCTCAAAAAAATGTTAAAGCGGTTGTAATGGCTTGTAATACTACTTCTGCCGTGGCTTATGATTGTTTGAAACACGATTATAACTTTATTATGTATCCGTTAATACAAACTGTTTGTAAGATATTAGCAAATATTAACGCTAATAAAATAGGTGTCTTATCTACAGAAGCAACTGCAAATTCTCATGCTTACAAAATGTATCTGAAAAAATATAATCCTAACATTGATGTCATAGAACATGGCTGTCCGGGCAAATGGGTTGAATGTGTTGAATCAGGCTCACAATCCGATTTAACAAATTTTGAAATTATAAAAAATCATTTAAATATTCTTTTAAATCAAAATGTTCAAAAAATTATTTTAGGCTGTACCCATTATCCATATCTGAAAAATATTCTTGTAAATATATCAAAAAAAGACATCTTTATTGATCCTTCGGAATATTTTGCTCAGTATATTGCCAATGATTTGGAACAATCCGGCAATAAAGCAGAAAAACAATTGTTTAAACCTGAATTTTATGTAAGTTCCAATCCGGAACAATTTTTCATTTCATCAAAAATATTTTATAATATAAATACAGTACCAACGTTAGCATGTTAGGAAAAAATATGAAAAAAATAATTATACTTTTTATTGCTTATGTTTTTACATCTTGTTGTGCTTTTGCACAATCTTTTATTGGTGTGGCAATGTCTGATTTTTCAACGGAAAATCCTGTTTCGTTTTTTAGTGTACAAATCCGGCAAAATATTACTTTTAATAATCTTAAACAATATAATGCGGGTACTGTTTTTTATGGCAAAGTTACAAAGGTTTCTCACGGACAGTTTGGGAAAAGACAAGCATATTTTGAATTTGAACCTACTCATTACCTCTCTCATAATGGCGTTTCCCAAATTTTTAAAGATAAATTAAAACTAAGAGTGTCTTTCTATAAGCCTTTTGACAAAAATTCCGCAAAAAAACTTGCTAAAACAGGTATAACCACTGCCGCCGGTTTGGCTTTTAATATTCCTATGTTATCTGAAGGAATTTCTTTTACCGAGGGTTTTATTAATCCTCAATATGATGATAACAGGTTTATCAGCGGTGTTAAAAAAGCTTATAAGGATTCTCCGGTTTCTTATATTGAAAAAGGTGATGAGTTAAATATATATACGGGTCAGGAAATTAATTTGAAAATTGTTGAATAATTACCAAAATGTATTTTTAATATTGAATATTTACTTTACAAAAATATTCAATATCATTTTTGAATATACTTTCATCTGTTAAATTTAGCTTATTATATAACTTTTTAGTTTCTTGTTCGATTTCCTTTTTATCAGATACTTTTGACAAAAAATAATTTGAACAAATAATATCAGGACTATATTTATATGATTCTTCCAAAGTTTGAAGAACTTCGTTTATTACACTTTCCGCCTCATCGATTTTATTGTCTTTCGCTAAAACAAGTGCATATTTGAGCTTCATTTTATTCAAAATTTTTTGTGAAAATTCGGGATTATATATTAATTCGCTGTATATTTCTTCGGATTTTTCATATTTACCAATTCTGTAATACAAATCTGCATAATGAATTTTATTAATTAATTCTTGCTCAAATTTGGGAAGCTCTTCAGAAAATTTATCATTTAATTTTTCATATTTACCAATCTGTTTATAATATTCTCTAAGAAGATAAATTAAAGAAAATGCGTCTGCGTCTTCTCCGTTATATATTTTGTTTTGAACGTCTTCTGAAAATAAAATTTTTTTTGCATTATTAAAATCTTCTTTGTTTAAATAAAATGCAATTAAATTTTGCGGATACCAACTCTTTAAATCTTTTAATATAGGAAAAGCTTTGTTAAAATATCCTAAAGAACAATAACAAAGTGCAATTTGCCGTTTTATAAAATTATGCAGTGCTTCATTTGAATTGTCGGAAAAATTTAAATATAAGTTTTGATATAGCTCTAATGACTTTTGTATATCTCCGCTTTCAAAATAACAAAATGCCGTTTCAAGAAGTAAATCATTAATTTGTGAAGAAATTGCTTCTGTGCCTTTTAAATGAAAAATTTTTGAAATTTTAAGTTTGGTTTCTTTTATTTTGATTTCTCGGCATAAAATATCCGCAGCCCTGTAATATTTACCTTCTTCCAAATAAATTTGACCATTTTCGGCAGAAAAATACCTGTTGTATAAGATAAATGCAATAGTTGACAAAATTGCAATAATAATTATAAACTGATAAATTATTTTTGGTTTCATGTTTCTATAACTGTAAATATAAGTACTATTATAAGTATATATTATATTAATATTCTTTCAAAATAATATAATTATAATCATATCTTTCGACGATAAATATACTGCTAAATAAACATACAAAGACCCTTTAAGGGTCTTTGTATGTTATGCTAAGAGTTTTTCATACTTTATTTTTGAGCATTTTCAACAGCAACAGCAACAGCAACAGTTGCACCAACCATAGGATTGTTACCCATACCTATTACACCCATCATCTCTACGTGTGCAGGAACAGAAGATGAACCTGCAAATTGAGCATCACCATGCATTCTGCCCATAGTGTCTGTCATACCGTATGAAGCAGGACCTGCTGCAACGTTATCCGGATGAAGAGTTCTTCCTGTTCCTCCTCCTGATGCTACTGAGAAGTATTTCCTTCCGTTTTCAAAACACCATTTTTTGTATGTTCCTGCAACAGGATGTTGAAAACGTGTCGGGTTAGTTGAATTTCCGGTGATGGAAACATCTACACCTTCCTTTATCATAATTGCAACACCTTCAGAAACATCATCAGCTCCGTAACATTTTACTTTTGCTCTTTCCCCGTTTGAAAATGCCGTTTCTTTGATAACTTTTAATTCTCCTGTTTTATAATTATATTCAGTTTCAACAGACGTAAATCCATTGATTCTTGAAATTATATATGCGGCATCTTTTCCAAGTCCATTTAAAATAACTCTTAATGGTTCTTTTCTTACTTTGTTTGCATTTCTCGCAATTCCTATTGCTCCTTCAGCTGCTGCAAACGATTCATGACCTGCTAAAAAACAAAAACATTTTGTTTCTTCCCTTAATAACATTGCTCCTAAATTCCCGTGACCAAGACCTACTTTTCTTGTATCACCTACGGAACCGGGTACCGCAAAAGCTTGTAAACCTATTCCTATAGCTTCTGCTGCTTCTGCTGCAGTTTTTATGCCTTTTTTCAATGCTATTGCACAACCTAATGTGTATGCCCAGACAGCATTTTCAAATGCTATGGGCTGAATGCCTTTAACGATTTCTTCTACGTTAATTCCTTTTTCTTCACATATGGATTTCGCTTCCTCTAATGAAGCCATTCCATATTCTTTAAGTGTTTCTTTTATTGTTGACTCGCGTCTGTCTTTTCCTTCAAATTCTACCATTGTTCAGTCCTCTTATTCTCTTCTGGGATCTATAACTTTTACAGCATCCGCAAATCGACCATATGTTCCTATGTTACTTTCAAAAGCTGTTTTGTAATCTACACCTTTTTTTAATGCCGCTGTAAATTTGCCTAGATGTATAAACTTGTATCCTATAACTTCGTTATTTGCATCTAAACCTAATTCAAGAATGTATCCTTCCGCCAGTTCAAGATATCTCACTCCTTTTTCTTTCGTCGAGTGAATTGTTCCTACCTGTGAACGAAGTCCTTTCCCTAAATCTTCCAGTCCTGCTCCTATTGGCAGACCGTTCTCCGAAAATGCCGTTTGCGTCCTTCCGTATACTATTTGCAAAAATAATTCCCTCATTGCGACGTTAATTGCATCACATACCAAATCTGTATTTAATGCCTCAAGAATTGTCTTGCCAGGAAGTATTTCTCCTGCCATCGCCGCTGAATGTGTCATTCCCGAACAACCTAACGTTTCTATTAATGCCTCTTGTATTATTCCTTCTTTTACATTTAATGTAAGTTTACACGTTCCTTGCTGAGGAGCACAACAACCACAACCATGAGTTAATCCGGAAATTTCTTCTATCTTTTTTACTTTCGTCCATTCGCCTTCTTGCGGTATGGGTGCAGGGTCATGCTTTGCGCCTTTGCATACGCAACACATTTCCTGAACTTCTTTTGTTGTCTGAATTGTCACTTTATTCTCCTTCTTAATATTCTTGACTTTTCTTATCTATATTATCTTTTCTCAAAATTTCCGGTCAAGTTTTATTTTTTCATTTCTTTCATACTTTATCCGTCTCGATTTTATTGTAGGTCTATAAGACTTTTGTTTATTTGTATATCTTCAAAATTTGCTTTCTGTATCGAGATTGTTTGTCTTATCATTTCTTCTTCACTTGATTTATTTCCGGTATATCTTGATATTCCCTTGAATCCTTCATGCGACATATAAAACAATAACGCTATATATGAACATATCACTATCGCTAACAAAAATAAATTTTTGTATATCTTCCTTATTCTCACTTCCGTTTCCTTTTCCTGACTCTTATAATATGAGTTTATTTGTAAAAAATTTTTATTCAAGCAATTATGTATAAATTTTTGCATTTTATTTTTTATATAACTCTTCTATTCTTTCTCTTGATTCTTTATCAAGATATTCAATTGTGTATATTAGATTTTTAAAAGATTCAATATCAAATTTCTCTCCTGCCGTATGTGTTTCCGTTGTCATATAATTTGTTAATGCTAATATTTGCTGACGTACCTTTATGTTATATTCTTCCCAGTTATCATTCTTTTTATATGAAGCTTTAAATACGTTATACTTTCTCAGGTTTTTTCTATACTCTTTTACTTTTGCTCTGTATGAAAAAATGTCTTCACATTTTATATATCTAATCTTTATGTTCATATTTCTTTGTCTTGTTATCTCTTTTGAAAAATTTTGTGTAAATGATATTATTCTTCCGTCAAATTGCTGATAATATCTCTGCCCATTATCTTCATAACTGAAAAGATAATGAATAGGCTCCGCTACTTCATATTCTATCCCGCTTTTACATTTCGGCGTTGGAGGATTCGTTTCATTATATATGATTTCAAATAACTCCTGACTTTCCTTCATTTCCTTCTTCTCTTTTGTTCTTGCACGTCTTTTACTCACTAATTTTATGTTCTTCGCATTGGGATAAATATTCTTTATTATATTAATAAAATATTCTTCAGGATTTATCACTTCCTCTTCTCTTTCTAAAACAATATTTCCGCTGCTTTCATATTGCGTTGAAAAAAACAAAAATTCATTGCTGTTTCTCTTATCCTTTACTATAACGTAATATCTTAATAAATTAGGTATACTCTTGGGATTATATATTATATTTTCCGAATAATACCAATTTGACGGAATTTTATAACTTGCAACAATATCTCTCGTAAATTCATAGTCTCGTATAATTAACGTTTTATATGCCAATTTGTCATATATTTTTGTGCCTATAAAAATAAAAGTCACTATAATTACTGTGAAAACAAAAAATTTTATATGATTTTCGGATTTTATCAGTCTTTTATTTAAAAGCTTCCCACACTTGGCACAAATTATAAAATCATCACTGTTAAATTCGCCGCATTGTGAACACTTTTTCATAATTTTCTTTCCTCTTTTATATTTTATACAAACATTAAAATAATTATAAAAAACATTTGTAGAATTGACAATTTGGTAAATTGATGTAAAAATTAATCAGTTATCAATTTTATAGGAGATTAATATGAAAAAAATTCTTTTATTATTTGGCTTGATGTCTATTGTATTACCTTGTGTCGCTGCAGAAAAATATGCAAGTGTTAATGTGGAATACGTTATGAGTAAGTATCCGGCTGCACAAAAGGCAACTGAAGAATTAAGAAAACAAGAACTGGATATTCAAAAATTTGTAATAGATGCAAGAAAAGATTTGGAAAAAACTCCTGAAACCCAGAAAAAAACAAAAGAAGATAAATATAACAAGGATTTACAGGCAAAAGCTATGAATCTTAGAAAACAAGAGGAAACTAAAGGTAAAGAAATTTTTACTAAATTCGATATGGCAGTTAAATCAGTTGCAAAAGCAGGCGGATATACATTAGTCGTTCCTGCTGCTCTGTATGGTGCAACAGATATTACTGATGATGTAATAAAAGCATTAAAATAACAGAAATCCAGCATAAATAAAAGAGCAAACATCTACTGCTTAAGATGAAGGTGCATTTGAAATAACAAAATTCAGCATAAATAAAAAGGAAGATTATTTCTTCCTTTTTATCTATAAATATCATTTTGTATTTTTAATTACATCCCTTTTTTATAAAGAGGTAATAATATTATGATACAAAGTACGGCAGAAATTGTCCAAAACCATAATGCAGATTGCCAACCGAATTTATCAATAAAATAACCCGTTCCTATACCTGAAATCATTGCCCCTAAATAACCGAAAATTCCGCAAAAACCCGTTGCCGCTGCCGCAACTTTTTTGGAAGTTGATTCAACTGCACATAATCCTCCTATAAATATCAGCGGACCTGCAGTAAACAGACCTATTCCTGATAAACAAACATAATCCGTTATCGTTGGCAGCAATGAATGTCCTTCATTTTCCATTAATACTATAAGACATACTATCAAACCTATACAAAAAATTATATTAACAGGCATTCTCCTTCCCTTATATATTTTATCTGACATAACTCCTGCTAAAAGAACTCCAACTATTCCGAACAGAGGCAGAAAAGTCTGCTTTTTTGTTGCTAATTCCAAAGTATCTCCTTTAAATTCAACAAGGTATTTTATTATCCAATCTTCCGTTCCATATCTGAATATGTATACAAATATAAAAGATAAAACCAGTATCCACATAATAGGATTGAAAAAAATATATTTCTTCAGAATTTCAAAATACGACAAATCATCATCAGCTTCCTTTTCAACAGAATTTAATTTACCTTCTTTGTATTCAAGACAATATATTTAAAAATGCCGGTATAATAAACGCTGATTGCCAACCGTATTTTGGTATCAAATATCCTGCAAGTAAAAATACTATGCAAGTTCCTAATTGGTGAGATATAGCCCAAATTGACCATATTGTCCCTCTTTCTTTATTTGACCACCAAAAAGTAAGTACCTTTGTACAAACAGGAAATCCTGCCGATTGAAACCATCCGTTTATACCCCAGAATAAAGACATTACCAACAATAATACCGATTGCCCCATAAATTGAATATTCGTCGGAAAAATCATAGGACTTAATGCAAAAAGTATGTTTGAAATTGCGGAAATTAATATTGATAATGTCATAAATTTATTTGCATCTGCCTTGTCTGCAAGTATACCGTTAATAAATTTCCCTATTGCATAGCTGAAATATAATGCACTGCCTAATATCCCCAATTCTATATTTGAAAAATGTAATTCTTCGCTTAATACAGGCAACGCTACCGAAATATTCTTTCTCGTAAGATAAAACATTGTATATCCTAAAAAACAAGAAGAAAAAATATCAATTCTGCATTTTTTGTATAATTTGCCAACTTCTTCATCACTCTTCGTTACGGGAATTTCCTTAGGTGCCTTATAATAATCAATTAATTTCTTTAACATATTCAATAACTTTTTCACTAACTAACATTATGATTATAATACAGAGAAAATTCCTAAAGTGCAAAAAAAATAATATCTGTAAAAAATACAGCTTTCGCCATTTAATCTGAAATTAACCGCTTTATATGATTTTATTTGTTGTTTTTTCTATATATCTGCATTTATACTGTATTTAATGATTGTTTCCGTGATAAATCTGCTGCATCTTATTACCTCTTCTGTCAAAATTGTTGTCTTTATTTTTCCTGTTATTTTAAACATTAATTAACCGTATATTATTCATTAATTTTTATAACAGGAATTTGTCTGCCTTCCATCTTCCATTCCCTGAACTCAGATGTAGCTGTAAATATAACATCACTTGATGAATTTAATGCAGTTTCCAAACTATCCTGAATAACGCTTATAACAAAACCTACTGCGACAACTTGCATCGCTATGTCATTGGAAATTCCGAAAAGAGAACAAGCTAAAGGAATTAAAAGTAAAGATCCTCCCGCAATTCCCGATGCTCCACATGCCGCAAATGTTGATAATATACTTAAAAATATGGCAGAAGGTACGGAAACATTAATTTCTAACGTATGAACGGCCGCTAAAGTCATTATTGTTATTGTCACTGCCGCTCCGTTCATATTAATGGTTGAACCTAACGGAATTGATACGGAATAAATATCTTTATCTAACCCTAATTTCTCACAAAGTGCCATATTTATCGGTATGTTAGCTGCTGAACTTCTTGTGAA
This sequence comes from Candidatus Gastranaerophilales bacterium, assembly GCA_947624605.1. GTDB lineage: Bacteria > Cyanobacteriota > Vampirovibrionia > Gastranaerophilales > Gastranaerophilaceae > RUG841. The sequence goes on from CANQLA010000003.1 coordinate 34,537, forward strand.
AAAAGCTGTTATACCACTGTCTTTTAAACACTTTAATATCAACGGATACGGATTGGTATGCAAAACACAATATACTATAATAGGATTTGTTACAAAATAAACAAACAACATACTTCCTGCAAGTAACAACACCATTTTGCCATATAAAGTAAATATTTCTATTCCGTTTGACGAAATAGCACGGTAAACAAGTCCCATAATCCCAAAAGGTGCAAAATCTATTATTAAACGCACTACGTTTGAAACACATTTGGAAAAATCCGATAATAAATTTTTGGTACTTTCGGAAGCTGTTTTTTTAAATACTATACCCGTAATTATTGACCAAAATAATATCCCCAAATAATTCCCTTCCGTTAATGCAGATATGGGATTTGCAACTATCTTTATCAACATATTGTATATAACTTCTCCTATTCCTGAAGGAACATATAATGTATTATTATTGCTTGATACTATTAGTAATTTCTGAGGAAATATAAAACTTATAAAAACAGAAACCATTGAAGCAATTAATGTGGATATCAAATACAACAAAATTACCGTTTTGAATCTTTTTCCGGCTTTTGAAGTATATCCTGCAAGAGAGCTTATTATCAAAATACTTACCAAAATAGGTGCAACACCTTTTAATGCACCTACAAACAATATTCCAAACAAATTAATACCATTAAAATTCGGATAAATAAAGGCAAGAATTATTCCGACCATAATTCCGATTACTATCTTTATCACAATATTTGTATTTCTGTATATGTCTGTTATTTTTTTAATACACATTTTTTACCAATCATCTGTTATTAAATTATGTTCTGCTAATTCAACCGTATTCTGCATAAGCATGGCAACTGTCAGAGGACCTATTCCACCCGGAACGGGCGTTATTAAAGAAGCTTTTGAATAAACATTTTCAAAATCAACATCTCCGCATATTTTCCCATTTACCTTTGATATGCCTACATCAATTATAATCGCATTATCTTTTATCATATCTGCTTTTAAAAATTTGGGCTTTCCAATTGCCACTACAATCAAATCTGCATTTTTCGTATAAAAATCAATATTCTTTGTTTTGGAATGACATATCGTAACGGTTGCATCCCTTTGCAGTAAAAGTTGTGCAACAGGCTTTCCGACAATGTCTGAACGCCCTAAAATAACTGTGTTTAATCCTTTTAAATTGATTTGATATTCATCTAAAAGTTTAATAATCCCTTTAGGTGTGCACGCAACCGAATACGGAATTTGTCCGGTAAACATTTTACCGGCATTAGAATAATGAAATCCATCCGCATCTTTCCTCGCACTGATTGAATTAAGAATTTTTTTACTATCAATATGCGACGGCAAAGGAAGCTGAATTAAAATTGCATCCGTATTAACGTCAGCATTTAATTCTTCTATTTTTGACAATATTTCACTTTCTGAAATATTCGCAGGAAAATGCGTCGTCTGAGAAATTATTCCTATTTTCTCACAAGCATGCTCCTTGTTTCTTACATATATTTTGCCTGCTTCATTATCTTCTGTTATAACAACTGAAAGTACAGGTTTCCTTTTCAGTTTTTCAACCCGTTCTTTCAAATTTTTATATATTTTTTCCGCAATTTCTTTTCCGTCTGCAATCACTGTCATGACAAATCACTCCTTGGTATATTTAATCTGAAATAAAACTCTCTGATTGCATCTTTTATTACTTCGGAATTTCTATTATTTGAATTATCTTTCAAATCTTTATCTTCAGGAATTATTCCTAACACTGAAAGTGAATAATCTTCCGTTAATTTGTATGCTTTTTCTTTATTTTCATTATTTATTCCGTTTAATACCACTCCCATTTGTCCTTCTGTTGCATATTTAGCGGAATATTCTTCTATTCTTCCCGCAAGCTCAGCGGATTCAACAGTGGGACGAGTTAATATCATTGTTATATCTATTGGAATATCAACCAGTTGATATAAGTATTTTAAATCAAACTCACAGTCAAATATAGCAATATCATATCGATTAATCAGTTTTAATAATGCATCATTCATCTGTTTCGTTATTGGACATCTGCAATCTTTTGATCCCACCAACCAAGATACAATAATATCCGTATTCTCATCTATGGGTTCTATTATGTCTTCTAATGCCCATTCAATATATTCTTGTTTTGTCATATTTTCGGGTATCCCGGTTTTGTATTCGTGTTTACCGCTTTTTATCCCATATATTGTCTTTCGTATATCTTTATCAAAACTTCTGCCAAGTTCGCAGGATAAATCATTGTCAATTAATAATATGGTTTTTTCCTTAAAAATCTCTCTGAAAACTGAAAGTAAATTTTTTACTATTGTTGTCTTGCCGCTTCCGCTTTTACCTGTAACTGCTATGGTTAATGTCATTTCTTGCCTTTACTTGTTATCTTTCCTTATTAATTTGCAAAGAAAATGAGCTTTGCAAAATACCTCTGCTTTTTGATTATATAAAAAACAGAGGTATTTTTTCAATAATATAATTATCTGACTGCTAAAATCTTGTGTACTTGCGGAATTAAACGAACCTTCCAGTATTTTTTTCTGAATCTTTCCAACACATCAGGAAGATATCTGCTTGGAACATTAATTTTTCCGTCTTTTGCAATCGGCTGCAAAACAATTTCTATATCATTTTCCTTCGCCATTGCTATACATTTATCGATTTCTTCCTCGGTTATATTATTATCAAAAATAACTTTCATATAAATATCTTTTCGTGCTTTTTTACAGCTCTTTAAAAAGTTTAAATGTGCTTCAAAACAATCTTTCCCTCCATATGCTGAAGGCAGTTTTATATTTGCCGAAACGTATTTTATCATGTTGATTATTTCGTCTAACTCATCCACTCGTGTTGCATTTGTTTCAAGATAAACCGGCAGAGTAACATTTCTTAAAAACTCTTTTAAAAACAGAACGTCACACAAAGGTT
>CANQLA010000004.1 GCA_947624605.1 Candidatus Gastranaerophilales bacterium
TGGAGATGTATGGATAACAATAAGAAAAGATGACAAAAATGCATATATAGAAATTGAAGATAACGGAAAGGGAATGTCGGAAGAAACAAAAAATAAGATATTCAATCCGTTTTTCACGACGAAACCGGTAGGTCAAGGAACGGGATTAGGTTTATCAATAAGTTATAAAGTAATAAAAAATCACAATGGAAGTATAGATGTTAAATCAGAAGTTGGCAAGGGAACGAAATTTACGATAACACTTCCTTTGATTTTTGATCCGAAATCAAGCAAAAAGCAGAAAGAAACGAATGATATAGAGGTAATATAATTATATGGACATGTATAAAATATTGTTAGTAGATGATGAAGCGGATAATCTGGCACTTTTATACAGAACATTAAGAGGCCGATACGAAATAACGAAAACGACATCCCCAATAGAGGCATTAGAAATATTAAGTCAAAAACCTATAGATTTGGTAATATCAGATCACAAGATGCCTGAGATGGACGGAGTAGAATTTTTAAAGCGAGTATATGATAATTATCCGGATACAATGCGTTTATTAGTGACGGCATATACAGATGCAGCGATATTAATAGATGCAATAAACTATGCCAAAATATACAGGTATATAAAAAAGCCGTACGAGCCAAACGAATTATTAATAACGGTGGCAAATACATTGGAATATTTACAACTGAAAAAAGATAATGCGGCGTTAATAAATGATTTAAAGGAGTTATTTATAGGTACAATAAAGGCAATAATAGAGGCGATGGATGCAAAAGATGCATATACAATGGGAAAAAGCCGAAGGGTAACGTTTTATACAATGAAGATGGTCAAGGCATTAAAACTTGATAATGATGCTGATAATAAAATTGAGCTTGCTGCGATGTTGCATGATATAGGTATGATTGGAGTATCAGACCATATCATATATAAAGTGGATAAATTAGATGAAAATGATTGGACGGAAATAAAGAACCATGTAAGGCACGGAGTTAGGATATTAGAAGATATAAAACAATTAAAAGATGTAGTGGAAATAATAAAATATCACCACGAATATTATAACGGAAACGGATATCCGGCAGGATTAAAAGGAGAAGAAATTCCTATAGGTTCAAGGATAATAGCAATAACAGATGCATATGATGCAATGACATCAAAAAGAGCATACAGAAAACCGATTGATTCTGAGCTTGCGGTAGAAATTCTTAAGAACATGAGGGGTATTCAATTTGATCCTTATTTAGTTGATGTATTTATTGGTATTTTAGACCAAGCAAATGAAGAGTTAAAAGAATATGAAGCCATTAATGAACATTGAGGCAAAATTAATATAAAAGCTATATAATATTAAATAAAAATTATATGAAAGGCACTATTTATAAGAGAATAAAATTTTTTATAAACGATTAAGGTATATTTTTATTTAAAAAATATGCGATAATAAAAAAATGAGAAGAACAAGTTATATAAAGACCGATTCCGAATCAATAAAATCAATGTTTAATTCAATTGCAAATGAATATGATTTTATGAACAATTTAATGACGTTATCAATACATAAATTTATAAAAAGAGAAGCAGTAAAACTTATAAAAGCCGGAGCAGAAAAAATACTGGATGTATGTACGGGAACAGGAGATATTGCAAGATATGCGAGTCAAATGTATATGAAGTCGCAGATTAAAGCAGTGGATTTTTCGGATAAAATGTTGGAAATAGCGAGAAAAAAGGTTAGTGGAAAAAATATTGAATTTTTGAAGGCAAATGTTTTACAATTACCGTATAAAGAAGAAACATTTGACAGTTGTATAATTAGTTTTGGATTAAGGAATATACATTCGGCAGATAAGGCATTAAGGGAATTTAACAGGATATTAAAACCCGGAGGTCAATTAATAATAGTAGATTTATTGAGAGTAGAAAACAAAATAGTATATCTAATATTGAAAAAAACGGTAATGTTCTTAACAAAAATAGCTGCTGAAGATAAAGAAGCATATAAATATCTTATAAACAGTATTTCTGATTTTTATTCAAAATCAGAAATACTGGAACTTTTGGAAGAAAATGGGTTTAAAATAAGAAGACATTTTAAATATTTTTCATCAGTAATAAATACAATAGAATCGGAAAAAATTATATAATATTTTCTTTAATAGCTTTAACGGCAGCTTGAACACGATCATCCACACACAATTTTTGTAAAATACTGCACACATGTGCTTTAGCGGTGTGAACACTGACGATAAGTTCTTTAGCAATTTCAGTATTGCTCTTACCTTGAACGAGATGTTTAAGAACTTCAAGTTCTCTGTCTGTTAATTGAGCTCTGGCATCGGAGATTTCAGCTTTAGGGAGATTAGTAATATTTTCAGGTTTAGGGAAGAGATTTAAAGCAGCTTTTGCGACGGTAGCGTCAATCCAACAAGCTCCTTGAGAGGCTGAAACTATAACCTGAGATAAGACATTTGGTTCAATATCTTTAAGGCAATATGCACAAGCACCTGCACCAAGAGCAGCAATAACTTCTTCTCCTCTTTCGTGAGAAGTTAAAATGACCACGTTTGTTTCGGGTGAAATTTCTTTAGTTTTTAAAGTTGCCTCAAGCCCGTTCATACCCGGAAGTCCTAAGTCCATTAAAACAACATCCGGTTTTTCTTTCTTTATAAGTTCAAGACCTGAAACAGCTTCTTCTGCTTCTCCAATGACGTTAATATGCTCGAATTGGTTAAGAGTTGAGCATAAGCCTATTCTGGTAAGTTTATAATCCTCAATAATAATTACACTGATGTTTTTGGTAATGGTATTTGTCATAATTTCATCTCCGTATTTAATTTATACCAGAATAATAATCTACCGTATTTATACATGACATTGCCCAATTCGGCAATCCAATCAGGTATTAGTAGGGATTAAATAATTCGCCAATCATGTAAAAAGATCCTGTTATAATCATAAGACGATTTTTAGAAAAAGTTTTTAATGTATTTGCGGTTTTACTATAATTTTTAATTTTTATATTATCCACATGGTTTATTTTTTCTTTAATTTTATTTACATCTACAGATAAACTGTTTTTGAACTTACATAAAAAAACCTGATCGTCAGGTTGAAAAAGAATATTAACAATTTTATCATATTCTTTGGTAGAAAGTGTTCCGTAGATCCATTTACGAGGAATACCCGGAAAGTAAAAGTCAAGATTTTCTCTTAACTTTTTAGCAGCATCAACATTGTGCGAACCATCTAAAATAAGATTTTTCTCCCGAAAATATTGGAAACGTGCAGGCAGAAAAACTGTTTCAAGAGAAATTTTAAAATTATTAAAAGAAATTTTAAATCCTAAATTTTTTAAAATATCAACAGCTTTAATTACCAATGATAAATTTTGCTTTTGATGAAGCCCCCAAAGAGAAAAAATACACTTTTGATTGTCAAAAAGAGCATAATTAACTCCATTTTCAAAAACTATATCTACATTTTTATCAGCACAATAAAGTTGTGATTTTTTTTCATTTGCCTGCATCTTTATTATAGAAAAGCCTGAATTATTATAATTTATCAGAACAGGACAATAATTTTTTATAATACCGGCTTTTTCAAAAGCTATTTTTTCTATGGTATTACCTAATCTGTCAATATGATCAAATGAAATTGATGTAATAATACTTAAAAGCGGTTTTTCAACAATATTAACGGCATCGAATCTGCCGCCAAGACCTGTTTCCATAATGGCAGCATCAACTTTATTATCATAAAAATATTTATAAGCTGCTGCAGTGATGATTTCAAATTCTGTTAAATCTATTTTATGATTAGATGCTATTTTTTCAATATCATTAATATATTCGGAAAAATCTTCTTCTGAAATATTACAACCGTTAATCTTTATACGTTCTGTGTAAGAATATAAATGAGGACTGGTATACAAGCCTGTCTTGTAACCGGAATTTTTTAATATTTCAGCAATAATTGAACATACAGAACCTTTTCCGTTAGTACCTGCAATATGTATTACATTAATTTTATTTTGAGGATTACCTAAAATATTCATAATAGAAGCAATCCTGTCTAAAGTTAAATTAATACGAAATTTACCGGCGGAAGTTAAAAGTTTTTCTGATTTTAAATAATTATCACTTATCATTGTACGAGAGATTTCAAATTTTCAACAATAATTTCTTTTGCATGGGGCTTTGCATTACGATAAGAAGATTCAGACATAGATTTAATTTTTTCAGGATTATACACAAGAGACTTTAATAATTCTAATAATTTTTCTCTATTAAAATCTTTATCTTCACAGTACAAAGCAAATCCTGTTTTTTCAGCTTCTAATGCGTTTTTTCTTTGGTGATCGGCAGCAGCATAAGGATAGGGAACTAAAATGCAGGCAGAACCACATAAATTAAGTTCTGAAATACTTAACGAACCTGCCCTTGAAATAACTACATCAGCAGATTTCAAGGCATAAAACATATCTTCAAAATAAGGTTTGATTATTAAATTGGTATTTTGATAATAGTTTGGAAATATTTGAGAAATGTTTTTTATAAAATCATCATAATTTTTTTTTCCGGTCTGAATAATAAATTGAACATCCATTTCTTCAACAATTGCTTGAGCAGCATTAATGGCAGCATTATTAAGAGTTTGAGCACCTTGAGAACCTCCGGTAATTAAAACTGTCATTTTATCTCTTAAACCGAGTTTTTCTCTTGCTTCTTGCTTGGAAACAGTTAAAAATTCTTCTCTTACGGGATTACCTGTACAAATTACTTTTTTAGATTTCAAAATATTTTTAGAACTTTCAAAAGCAGTTGAAGCACAGTCTGCAAAAGGTGAAACGGATTTGGATACAAGTCCGGGAACAGCATCGCAATCGTGAATCATTAAAGGCTTTTTTAATAATGCTGCCATAAAAGCAATCGGAGCACTAACATATCCTCCGGTAGTAAAAATAACATCAGGATTGTATTTTTTAATATAAAAGAAAGCTTTCCACAAAGAGAATTCAAATTTGAAAAGCCATTTTATAAAATCAAAACTTATTTTTCTGGGCATTCCGCAAATATTTATGGGAAGAAATTCAACATTTTCAATTTTGTTAATAATATCAAATTCCATATTATGAGTATTACCGATATAATATATTTTTTGAGTATCATTTTGAAGCAAAAGGCTTTGAATAACTGATAAAGCAGGATAAATATGTCCGCCCGTACCGCCGCCTGAAATAAAATAAATTATTTTTTCTTTAGACATTTTCATTCCTCATAATTCTGATTTTAGAGATGTTCAAAAGCACACCGACCATACACATAGTAACAAATAAAGAAGTACCGCCATAACTGATAAAAGGCATAGGAACACCTGTAGCGGGAACAAAAGAACTAGCAACCGACATATTAATAAAAGCTTGAGAACCTATTGAAAAAGTAAGTCCTGCGGCTAAAATTTTTCCGAACATATCTTTGCAATAAATTGCGATTTTAATTCCTCTGTATATAAACCATAAGAATAACCATATAATACCAATACAGCCGAAAAATCCCCATTCTTCTCCAATAACCGCATAAATAAAATCGGTATGAGCTTCAGGAAGCCACTCAAGTTTTTGTTTTGAAGCACCGTATCCAACACCCCAAAAACCGCCTGAAACGAAAGCTAAAAGAGATTGAATAATATTATATCCGCCGCCATAGGGATCGGATTCGGGATTTAACCACACTTGAATACGGCTCATTTGATAAGGTTTTATTTTAAAAGCCAACAACAAAACGGCGGCAGATGCCATAGTAACAAGCATTTTTATGGACCCGCCCGCAGTTATATAAACAATAAGACATACTAAAGCAAGGATAATTACCATGCTTAAATTAGGTTGTGCTGCTGTTAATCCTGCCATAACTGCAATAGGGATATAATATTTTAAAATTTTTTCAATATTAAAAATATTAGAGTTTTTTGAAAAAGCACATCCTAATAGTAAAACTACAGCTAATTTGGTCATTTCGGAAGGCTGAAATTGAACCGGTCCGAGTGCAAGCCACCTTTTTGCTCCATTAACGGTAACTCCTAACGGAGTGAAATCAACAAGTATTAAAAGAAAAATAACGAACCAAGCAAATGGTATAGTATACTTTGAGAGATTTTTGTAATTGTATTTAGAAAACCAGCTCATTCCAAAAAGTCCCATTATAAACCAAAATAATTGTTTAAATGCAAAACTGCCGGGATTTATATCAAGTGCAATACATTTTGATGCACCTGCCGATAGAATCATCATTATTCCTATCAAACAAAGAAATCCTACAATAACTAACAAACCTTTATCAGGAGCTGAAACAAATCCTGTAGACACTATATTTTTTGAATTTTTTATTTTATATCTTTGTGCTGACATATTTTTTAAATTCTTCTCCTCTGTGTTCAAAATTATTAAACATATCAAAACTTGCACAAGCAGGTGAAAATAATATTATTTCATTAGGATATTCTATGGCTTTATCAATAGATTGTTCAAAAGATTCAGCTTCAAAAATATTGTTAAAACCGTAATTTTCAAGATTTTCTTTAAATCTTTCAGCAGCTTCTCCTATCAATATAACATTTTTAACACTTTCTTTTACTTTTTTACATAATCCTGAAAGATCTGTCAACTTGTCCCTGCCCCCCATGATTAAAGTTATATCATTATTGGGAAAAGCTTTCAGAGCAACTATTGTGGCTTCTGTAGTTGTAGATTTGGAATCATTATAAAATTTGTGTCTGCCGTCTGTTCCAACATATTCTATCCTGTGTTCAACAGCTTTAAAAGACATAATTTTTTCTTTTATTTTATTATTTTCTACACCGCAAAGTTTTGCAACTATAACAGCTGCCATAACATTTTGAACATTATGTTCGCCAACAAGGGGAATATCCTCAACATTTATAATTTCTTCTTCACTTTTCTTACGTTTAAACATAATTTTACCGTTCTTAACAAAACAGCAGTTTTTATCACATTCTTTTGCAAAAAGAAATTTTTCATACGGATATTTATCTGCAAATTCCGAAACTTTTTCATCAGAACCGTTAAAAACAGCATAAGCAGGTGCCTTATAAGAAGCAAATAATTTTGCTTTTGCCTTGAAATAATTATCAAGACCGTTATGCCAATCAATATGATTTTCTGTCCAATTCAAAAAACATGCAATAAAAGGCTTTATTGTAGGAGAAAGCTCACATTGGTATGAACTCATTTCACAAACTAAAAAATCATGTTTTTTGTCTAAAAGAGTAGTCGGAGGAATACCAATATTACCGCAAACAGGTGCATCAAAGTCATCTGAAAGTATGTGTCCTATTAATGATGTTGTGGTTGTTTTTCCGTTAGTTCCCGTTACTGCTATAAAAGAAGAATTTGTTTCATCAAAAGCAAGCTGAACTTCACCTATACACTGTATATTTTTCTCCTTTAACCTTTTATAAATTTCTTTTTGAGGAGAAATACCAGGACTCATAATAGCAAGATAAGCACCATCCATAAATTCATCGCTGTGTCTGCCTGTTTCAACATTTATACCTTCTTTTTTAAGCTGTTCGATTAATTCTTTATCTTTATCTTCTGCAGGTTTAAATTCACTCAAAAAACATTGAGCACCTTTAGAATTAAGATATTTTGCAGCAGAAATTCCACTTTTTGAAAGCCCGCAAATGAAAACTTTTTTATCAAACCATTTTCTTTTCATAATTACCTCATTAAATACCAATAACCATATACGGCAGATACCGACATAATAATTGTAATAATACAAAATACAATCACTATTTTTGTTTCACTCCAGCCGCAAAGTTCAAAATGATGATGAATAGGTGACATTTTAAAAATCCTTTTTCCCGTAAGTTTGAAACTTAAAACTTGAAGAATTACCGATAAAGTCTCACACATATATATAAAACCTATCGGAATAAGCCAAAGCTCAAATTTGCCCATAACTGCAATTGTACCTAAAACTCCGCCTAAAGCAAGTGATCCTGTATCACCCATAAATACTTTTGCAGGATATTTGTTGAAATATAAAAAACCAAGACAAGCACCTGCAATTGAAGCAGAAACAATTGCAATATCAGTGTTTTTAGAAAGAATTGAAAATAAAACACAAGCTGCCATTGATACTGCAACATTCGAGGCAGCTAAACCATCTAATCCATCCGTTAAATTTACTGCATTAGAAACACCTGTTATCAAAAATATTGCAAATATAGGATATAATAAGCCTAAATTTATACTGTATGAACCTATAGAAATACCTGTTGCACCCGTGACCGTCATATAAATAGCAGGTAAAAGAGCTATTGCAATCTGCAAAAATAATTTTGCCCTCGGAGTTAACCCTTCATTGTGATGATTCTTAATTTTTAAAATATCATCCATTAACCCTGCAAGCATATAAAATACAAATGTCATTAACAATAGACAAGATATTGCAGATAATTTTTGCGCTAAAACAAGTGAAATAACCGAACCTATAAGAGCTGAACCAACCATAAATACTCCGCCTGTAGTCGGAGTTCCGCTTTTTTTTGCATGTGATTCCGGGGCACAATCACGTATTTGTTGACCAAACATTTTCTTTTTCAGAAAATCTATATATACAACTCCCGAAAGTAAAGCTAAAACTAATGATACAAGAGTAGCTACAATGATTAGCGACATATCTTATTCAATTCCTCCGTAATATCTTCAAATTTCATATTTCTCGATGCTTTTAAAAGAATATATGCACCTTCTTCGTATTTTGAAGCTATATATTCAGCGATCCTTTTTTTATCGTCAAAATGCATAACATTTCCTTTAGGATTAATATTTTTAGAAAGTTCGCCGCAAGTTAAAAGAATTTCATACTCGTAACTGTCTAAAAACTTACCTGTTTCCTGATGATATTTAATCGAATTTTCACCAAGTTCTCCCATATCACCAAGTACGATTATTTTTTTGCCTTCATATAGCTCTAAAAATGTTTTGATTGAAGCTTTAACAGATTCGGGATTCGCATTATAACAATCGTTTATTATCTTAAAATTACCTATATTCTGCATTTGCCATCTTTTTTCAATTTGTTTGAAGTTTTTAAGCCCTTCTGCTATTTCTGAATTTGTTAAGCTGAAAAATTTGGCTGCTTCTATTACTAAACAAGCATTTTGCACGTTGTGTAAACCTTCTATTGACAAAAACCAATCGTTATTATTATAAGTAAATTTCGTACCGTTAATATCTGCTTTTATTACTTTAATCGAATCAAAATCCACATAATTATTTTTCCCTTTATAAAAATTATATTTTTTGATTAAATCGTCTTTTGGTGCAATAAAAATACCTTCTTTATTAAGATATTTTACTATTTCACATTTTGCTTTTGCAATATTGTCAACCGAACCCAGACGCCCTATGTGAGCAGTACCTACATTTGTAATAATAGCCACATCAGGTTTAGTATACTCCGAAAGCAGCTCAATTTCTCCTAATCCCCTCATTCCACCTTCTGCAATAAGAATTTCCGTATCCTTCGGCATGGTTAAAAACGTTTGACATAACCCTATTTCATTATTATGATTAAGTTTTGTTTTATGAGTTTTATATTTAACGGACATAACAGAATACATCATTTCCTTTACGGTAGTTTTACCGCTGCTGCCTGTAATTAAAATTGTTTTTGGACGGATTTTTTCTTTATAGTACTCAGCTATTTGAAGATAGGCTTTTTTTGTATCTTCTACCAATAAAATTACATCTGCATCCGGATATATATCATCCGCACTTTCCGTAAAATATCCTGATGCACCCGCATCAAGCGCCTGTTGAATAAAATCAAAACCGTTAAATTTTTCTCCCTTTAACGGTAAATACATCATTCCCGCAGATATTGTTCTTGTGTCAGTAGATATATCAAAATCATTCTCATAATCACTTGCTGCTATTAGTTTAGCATTAGTTGCTTCTATTAACTCTTGTGTTGTAAAACTCATGTTTTCCCCCTGCCAAATGTATAAGGCACTACGGAAATTTTAACATATTCTTTAAGATTGGTTAATTATGTTAAATAATGTATTAATTTCGTCACAAAGTTTATCATCACGAAGCATATTTTCTTTCACTTCCGTATATGAATACATTATTGTAGAGTGTTTACGATTACCTAAAACATTACCGATAGACTGCCAACTGTCGCCCGTAAGCTCTCTTGCCGCATATATTGCTGCTTTTCTTGCATAAGCAACAGCTGCTACCCTTGAACCTCCTTTTATCTCCTCTTCAGATATACCAAAAAACTCTGCTGTTTTATTAATTATAAAATCTATTGTGATTTTTTTGGATAAGGAATTGTAATTTATTGCTTTCTTTACAATATCTAATGTGGGTTCTTCTCCATATACCGAACAGTACGCACAAACTTTATTATATGCACCTTCAAGCTCTCTTATATTATTCTTGTATACGGAAGCTAAAAATTCTATTACTTCAAGACTAAAACCTGTTTGTCCTTCTTTGTCAATTAACTGTTTTAAAATAGCCATTCTCGTCTCTAAATCCGGCACTCCTATATCTGCCATCAATCCCCATTCAAAACGGGTTTTTAATCTGTCTGAAATTCCTTTGATTTCCGAAGGAAGTCTGTCACTTGTTAAAACTATCTGTTTTCCGCCTTGATATAGTGCATCAAATATATTAAAAAGTTCTTCTTCCATTCTTGCCTTTCCGGCAACAAACTGGATATCATCAATTAATAACACATCTACCGAACGATATTTCTGACGAAACTTTGTCATTCGTTTATTTTTTTCTGCACCTTTTGTAAAAGTATCTTTTTCTACTCCGTGATACAGATTTTCAAGTAAATCATTAAGAAATTCTTCTGTTGTAACATATTTAACCTTTAATTTTCTTTTTGAAAAAATATAATTTCCGATAGCCTGAATTAAATGTGTCTTTCCAAGCCCTGAACCTCCGTATATAAACAACGGATTAAACTTTTCTCCTGCTTTTCCTTCTGCAACTCCTAATGCAGCTCCATAGGCAAGCTTGTTATAACTCCCTACAACAAAATTGTCAAATTGGTATTTCGTATTTAAATGACAGTCTGAAAGCATTTGTTTTAATGCATCATATTTACTTTCGGAAAATTCTGCCGTTATTTTTTTCTGTTCTTCCTTTTTTACTTTTCTTTGTGCTTTTTCAAAATTTTCTGCAAGTATTTTGTCTTGTATTATTTCAAATTGCACAGGCTCTTTAAATACTTCCGCAAGTGCTCTTGTAATAATTTCTCCATACGACTGTTTTAATGTTACCGCAGTAAATGAATGCGGCGAAAAAAGCGTCAGTTTGTTTTTTTCAAAAACCGACGGCACTAATGGAAGAACCCACGTATTGTACGATTCGTTTGGGATTTCTTCCTTTAATATCGATAGAACTTTCGTCCATTTTTCATTTAAATTTATCATTTTTCAAAAGCTAATTCTTATGCATTCTCGCAGTAGATTTAAGATGAAGTTCTCTTAATTGCTCTTCCGTAACTTCTGCAGGAGCATCAGTCATTAGACATTTTGCACCGGAATTTTTAGGAAAGGCTATCACATCACGGATAGATTCGCTTTTTGCCATTAATGCTATTAATCTGTCTAAACCTATCGCTAAACCTGCATGCGGCGGTGTTCCGTATTTAAATGCATTTACCAAAAATCCGAATTTTTTCTGAATTTCTTCCTCACTTAATCCTAATGCCTTAAATACTCGTTCTTGAATATCACTTTTGTGTATTCTTACACTGCCTCCGCCAAGCTCTGTTCCGTTATATACAACATCATATGCAATTGAACGACAATGGGCTTTATCCGTTTCCATTTTGTCTAAATCTTCAGGATTCGGCATTGTAAACGGATGATGTACTGACATATAACGTCCTTCTTCCTCACTGTACTCAAACATCGGAAAATCTACTACCCAAAGTATTGCATGCTCATCAGGATTTATCAGATTTAATTTTTTCCCAAAATATAATCTGAATCTCCCCATTGCATCGTATGCAACTTTTGGTTGGTCTGCTACAAAAAATACAACATCACCGTCTTTTGCCTTCGCACGTTC
Organism: Candidatus Gastranaerophilales bacterium; assembly: GCA_947624605.1. Taxonomy (GTDB): domain Bacteria; phylum Cyanobacteriota; class Vampirovibrionia; order Gastranaerophilales; family Gastranaerophilaceae; genus RUG841. Next base: position 12,132 of record CANQLA010000004.1, read on the forward strand.
TTTTATCTGTTCTAACTGACCTTCTTTTAAAAATTTTAACACAGGTGATTTTACAGTTCCGTCAGTATTAAATATTATATTGGCAAGCCCTTTCGCTCCGTATGAAAGTACTAACGGTCTTAAATCATCAATTTCTTTCCGTGAATAAGATGCTGCATCGGGAATTGTTATTCCTTTTATAATTCCTCCGTTATTTAATACCTCTTTCATCGCCGTAAAATCAGATTTTGCAAGTATATCACCTAAATCAAACAATTCTAATCCAAAACGTGTATCAGGTTTATCGCTTCCATATCTGTCCATTGCTTCTTGCCATGTGAGTCTTGGAAATGTATCCGGAAGTTCTACATCTATAACTTTAAATGCCTCTTTTGTTAATCCCTCCACAAATTTAATAACATCTTCCTGACCTGCAAATGACATTTCAAGATCAACCTGCGTGAATTCCGGCTGTCTGTCTGCCCTTAAATCTTCATCTCTGAAACATCTTGCTATTTGATAATATCTCTCCATTCCTCCTACCATAAGCAGCTGTTTAAAGATTTGGGGTGACTGCGGCAGTGCATAACACTTTCCTTCATGCACTCTGCTCGGAACAAGGTAATCTCTCGCTCCTTCCGGTGTTGTGTTAATTAAAATCGGTGTTTCAACTTCCGTAAAGTAATTACTGTTGAAATAATTTCTCATTGCCGTCACAACTTTATGCCGCAATTCAAGTTTATCGTGCATTTCTTTACGTCTTATGTCTAAATAACGATATTTTAGCCGAATATCTTCTCCTACCGTTTCATCCGCCAACGGAAAAGGCAGAACATCTGATTTTGCAAGAATTTCTATTCTTTCAGGGTACATTTCCACTTCTCCTGTCGGCAGCTTCGGATTGTATGTTTCTTCAGGTCTTTTTGTTACTATTCCTTCTATTTGAACTACATATTCATCTTTCAAATTCTTTATTGTTTGGTATACTGACGGATTTTTACCGGGATCTGCTACAAATTGAAAAAATCCTGATTTGTCCCTTAATTCAACAAAAATAATTCCGCCTAAATCCCTTACGGTTGATACCCAGCCTGATAATTTCACCCTGCGATTTATATCTTTTTCTCTTAATTCTCCGCAAAAATCTGATTTCATTGATGTTATTGTCATAATTTCCAGCCTTATTATATTTTATTAAGCATTTCAATTTAACTACAAAAAAAGCTTTAAATCAAGAATTCTTACTTCAAATATTCTTCAATATGCTTTTTATATCCGATATGTAACAATTTATTTACAAATTCTTTTCCTTGTTTCACTTGTTATATTTGTTATACACTATCACTTGCAGAGTTAAAAAATACCTGTTATATTGATTTCAGCCTTTGATTTGAAAGTTTCACATAAGTCCTTCTTAGGCGTGACAACTGACAAATATATTTTTTGAAGGAGGATTTAATATTGTTATCGTGTTGCGGTCGGCAGTTTTATGCTGCTGAAAAAATCGTTTTGCCTAAAAAAACTAAATTATACAGATGCCTGGAATATGGCCATTGCCCTAATTGCGGTACTCGTGTCTCAAGATTAATTGAACAAGAACGTGATTATGAAATATTCGTTAAAGAAAAACGCGGCATTAAAGCACTTAGAGCGTTTGAAAAAGCTGTTAAACAAAGAAAACGTTACATCGAATCCGTAGGTAAAGGTACTAAAACTCAAGAAAATTATTACTATGGTGCTTTTAAAAAAACCGCACGCTTCGACTCCAATAATCAGCCTATTTATGTTCAGTTACGTAAAAATTTTAATAATAAATCCGAAGTTCTCGGAGATGTCGTTACCTATTATTCTAAAATTTGAGGTTTTTCATGGCTCCTAAAAAAAAATTACCCGTTTCTAAAATTCAATATAAAAAACTCGTAAATGAATGTTTAAAACTGATTTCCGATTATAAAATCTTATTTATCAGCGATTTGATTGCTCTGCTTCCTTTTTCTAAAACTACTTTCTATGTTTATGGTCTGGATAAATCTGATGCCGTTAAAGAAGCAATAGACAATAATAAAACTATGATAAAACAAAAACTCCTCGCTAAATGGTATGAAAGTTCTACACCTACTCTTCAAATAGCTCTATATAAAATTCTTGCAACTCCCGAAGAAAGAAAAGCTATCAGCAGCAGTTCAAAAGAAGCAAAAAGTGACGGTTTATTACCAATTGAAATTCAAAAAGCTTATTTGGCCAGCCTTGAAAAAATGTCTGATTGCGAGGAAAATAATGCCGATTGACTGGACTAAATCACTTTATAGCAAAAAACATAAACTGTTTTTGAGTAAAAAACCTGAAAATATGAAATTTTTTACTCTCTGTGACGGTGCTGCACGCTCCGGCAAAACTCTCTCTATTATCTACAAAATTCCTCAATTATTTCAGTATATCGGTAACGACTATTTGAAAGTTTTTTCCGGTTTTTCAAAATTAACCGTCAAAAATAATGTCCTCTCCGAACTGCTACCGTATTTAAAAAATTACCATGGTGCCATCTGTAAATTTAATTCTAATTCCGGTGACCTTCAAATAAAATTATGGGGTAAAACTTATAACTGTCTCGTTATCGGTGGCGGAAAATCTGATAGCGATGCTGCTATTCAAGGCGGTACTTGGGATTTCTGGTATGCTAACGAACTTCCTAAACATAATTATGCTTTCTACAATATGGCTATCAGCAGATTAACACCTGAAAAAGCCAGAATTGTAGCTGATAGCAATCCGGAAAGTCCTAATCATTGGCTTTATACCGAAAAAATTAAACCTTTCCTTCAGGGCGATCCAATTGTTACCTCCGTTTTCGACTATTTCCATTTTACTATAAACGATAATGCAAATCTCAGTAAAACTTTTATCGAAAATCAAAAAAAATTATATAAAGGTGTTTTTGAATCCCGTAAAATAAAAGGTTTATGGGTTATATCCGATGGTTTGGTTTATGATACTTTCTCTGATATTAAACACACTTGTTCTCATTCGGAAATATTATCCAAAATTAATAACCTCGATTTTGTTGAATTTTTCCTCGGTCTGGATTGGGGCTGGGTTCATCCTCTCTCTTGCGGATTGTACGGCATAACTAAAAATAATATTTACTACAAAATTGATGAACTTTTTGGCTCTAAATTAAATGAAATTGATGTTATTAATTGGATTTTAAATAAACAGTCCGAATATGGCCGCTACTTCAGATTCTTAAACGCTGATAACGCTCGTCCCGAACTAAATCATAAATTAAGAAAAGCTCTTCCCAATATGATTATTTATGAAGAAAAACCTAAACTTCAAGACAGTATCAGTATATTAAGAAGTGTCATAAATTACGACTCACTTATCATTAATGCCGATAAATGTCAAAATACCATAAATGAGTTTAAATCTTATCGATATCCTTCTGAGGATGAACGCCTTTATACAAAATATCAGGATGATATACCTATAAAGGAAAATGATGATGCTATGGATGAAACAAGATATGCTATATCATTTTATGAAACACATTTTATAAACAGACATATCTGAATTTATATTCTTTATTTTTTAAACTTAGAAAGGATTTCCGTGAATAACTTCTCTTCCGCCTATTTTGACGATATATTAAATGAAATTAAAAAAATTTATAAATTTCTGGTTCAAAATATTAAAAATATTAAACAACAAAATAATATAAACCGTAAAATTGTTTTAAATTCCAATATTAACTCTGATAATATTTCTTCTTATAACCTCGAAATAGAAAAAATGAAAAATCTACTTGCCTTTCAAAAAAAATATAGTCAGATTAAATCTGAATTGTTCCAAAATATTACTGATGAAAATGATAAAAAATCCGCTCAAAATGTCACCGATTATCTGGAAGAAACTTCTTCTTTTATAGAACGTTTAGGTCTCGATTCCATTGAGCTTTCAAATATTTTTACTTCTGCTTTCACCGATGTAATACAAAAATCTCAATCTTTTAGCGATGCAATGAAAAATATGTTAAATGATTTGAAAAAATATTTTGTAAAAACACTAGCTCAAGCTCTCAGTGAAAGTATTATTTCAAACCAAAATTTAACTGACTTTTTTAATATGTTTTCTCTGCCCGTAAACGAAAAAAAAGACGGTTTTGGAATTACTTCCATATTGTCATCATTTTTGGGAATATTTAAAACAAATATTCCTTCTCATCACTCCGGCGGTGTCATAGCTTCTCAAGCAGGATATTCTTTGCCGGGTACTCAAGAGTATTTGGCTTTATTAAAAGGAGGTGAAAGAGTACTCAGTCCATCAGAAAACCTTTCTTATTCCGATGCCGCTGAAAAACAAGGTCAGATTGTCGTCAATAATTTTAATGTGAAAGCGTGGGATTCAAAAGATGTTCAAAATTATCTGCTGGAAAATAAAAATCTGCTTGCAAGTATTACCGCTGATAATATTAAATACAATAATGCAAATCTGCGTTATATGATTGGCGGTTAATATGAATAATAATATTAATAATTTCCCTTGCCTTATTGAACTTGGCAATAATTTCTATCAATGTGATTTCGATATAAAAAGTATAGATATTTTGGAAACAGTAACAGGTCTTGGATTTTATGAAATTTATGACAGTTTTGTATTTCAAAATAATCTCTCTTGCCACAATACAATTGATTTGATTTCGGTTTCAGCCTATAAGTATCACGGCTCTTTGGGTATGCAAAAGGTTAAATCTTCTTTAATTGCTCATCCGGAAATCGATCTTAATAACCTTGCAACTTTAAAAATACATTTTAAAAATCTACTGCCTGACTTACTTTCTTTACATAATCAATTAAATTTAATTAATCCTGATTATATACCAGTAAAATCTTCTTCTCAATTTTTTAATTTTGAAGAAAATTATGCTTTGGCTATGAAAATTTTAAATTGGAGTGATTCGGATTTTTGGTCTGCTACGCCAAAAAAACTCTATTTTTCTTTAATATCCATCCTTAAATACAATAAAGAAACAGAAAAATTTCAACAAAAAACAAATATGGAAAATTCTCTGAATCTTTTAAAAAATATAAAAAATTTACTTTAAATAACTTCACTTTTCAATTTCTGCAATACTTACTAATTTTATACATCAGAAAGGAGAATTTATGACTGATGAAAAAATTCAACCCGTGGTTGATACAGCAGAAAATATAGAGCCTGCGGCTCAAAATAAAATTTCGTCAAATGAAATTGCAAAACTTCATAGAGAATGTGCTAAATATCGCAATGCTCTTAAGGCTTTTAACGAGGAAAAAGCAACTACTCAAAAACAATTTGATGAAATTAAAACGGAATTGAATTCCGTTTATCAACAAAAACGTGAACAGAATATCTTGTTTAAACTTGAAAAATCCGGATGTTTAAAGCCTTCTCTTGTATTAAAAGATATTCCGGAAGACTGCTCTGATTTAGACGAGTTTATACTCGTTTATCAAAAAGAAAATCCGTTTTTATTTAAATGCCCTAAGACTAAACATGGATACTCTTTCCGAGGAAACAGAGCTTCTAATTATTCTTCCTCGCAACAAATGAATAATTATATACGCTCTGCATTAAGAAGATAATTAAAAAAGGAGATTTATTATGACTCAAGATGCACTTTATATATCAAGAACAAATGCTGATGCATTAATCCCTCTTGATATATCAAATGAAATTATTCAAAATGTTCCGGCTTCTTCTGCCGCACTTAAAATGTTTAGACAATTGCCTAATATGAGTGTAAAACAAAAAACTCTTCCAATAGCTGCTTCTTTACCTAAAGCTTATTTTTTAAACGGTGATACCGCACAAAAGAAAACAACTAATGCGGAATGGAGTAAATTAACACTTACGGCAGAAGAAATTGCTGTTATTATACCTATACCGGAAGCTGTTTTAGATGATGCTTCCTATGATATTTGGGGTGCATTAAAACCTCAAATCGTTGAAGCTTTCGGTATTGCAATCGATTCTGCCATATTTTTCGGCACTGATAAACCTGATACTTATCCTGATGCCATTGTTAATGCTGCTACCGCTGCCGGTAACGTTGTGACTGTTGGTACCGGCACTGATATTGCGGATGATATTATCGGTGAAAATGGTTTGATGGCTAAAGTCGAAGATTCCGGTTTTAGAGTTACGGGCTTTTTTGCTGACGGTTCTATGGAAGCTAAATTCAGAAGCCTTAGAGATAAAAATAATCAACTCCTCTATATGCCGGCACTAACTTCCGAAGTACCTAATACTCTCGTCGGCAGAAATCTTATCTATGATGAAACCGGTTGTGTTTTTGATAATACAAAAGCTCTTATGATTGCCGGAGATTTCTCAAAGGCTGTTTATTCCATAAGACAAGATTTGACTTATAAAGTTCTCGATCAGGCTATTATTCAAAATACTGACGGTACTATTGCCTACAATCTCGCTCAACAAGATATGGTTGCTCTCAGATGTGTTATGAGAATTGGTATTCAAATAGCTAATCCTGTCAATAGAAAAAATAAAAAATCAAAATATCCCTTTGCTATTTTAAAACCAATATCTGATTAATAGTATTTTGTAATTTTTCATTCTTTGATTTCATTTGTTCCACCCAATATGCCGGAGATAATTTTCTCCGGCTTTTTCTTAAAGGATTTTATTATGTCTGTTAATTTTCTCGAAAATACCTATGTTACCCTCGATTTTGCCGATAACTATTTCTCCGGAAGAATAAATTCCGATGCTTGGTTTAATTCTGATGATGTAAAAAAAGAACAAGCTCTAGTGTCTGCTACCATAAAAATTAATAATTTCACTTTCATCGGCAGCAAAAAATCTTCTGCTCAAAAACTCGAATTTCCCAGAAATTTTATACCTGAACTCCCTTTGGATATACAATATGCCGTTTGCGAAGAAGCCATTGCTCTTATTGAAAATTCAAATCACGCTAAAAATAAAAATTATGGCATTGCTTCCGTATCTATCGGTAGTTTCTCGGTAAGTTATTTTGAAAAAAATAATTCTCAGCCTTTGTTATCCGCTTTGGCTTTCAATTTGATTTCAAAATGGACTGTAAAAAATTTTGATATCAATTAATTGAGAGGTTCAAATGCTTAAACATTTACTCAATGATTCCGCAATATTAAAATCTGTTCAAGGTTTCGATGAATACGATCAACCATCGTTTTCACAAATTAAAACAATAAATTGCCGTATGGAATTTTCTCTTTATTTGCAAAATTCCACTTTATCTTCTTCCGTTGCTTCATCTGCAAAAATGTTTTGCATTGACGAAATTAAAACAGGTGATATTGTTTCTTATAATTCTTTCGATTATAAGGTTTCAAAAGTTAATATATTCGCAGATTTGGACGGTCAGACAGTTCTTAAAGAGGTATATCTTATATGACGATTCTTTATGATTTGAAAACTTTTTTAGTTAAAGAAAATATAATTGAACCAAACAAAATTGCTTTCAATTTTGATGAATATAAATTCGGTGATGATAAATTAATTTTGATATGTAAAGGCGGAGAATTCAGTAATATCGCACAAAAAACTACTGTTTCAGTTGTTTCAAAAAATCAATCCATGAGTTTGGCTGAAGCTCTCATTAATAAAGTTTTTAAAGCTTTTTTCCCTTCGGGACAATATCAAAAACCAATTTTAATTAATAATAAAATAATGCTTTTATCTCCGCTTCAACCCCCGTTTTATTTAGAAAAAGAAACGAATGGCAGACACGTTTTCTCTTTTGATTTAAAAATTGTACAGAAAAAATAAGAAAGAAGGATTTTATGACTATATCTAGAAAAACAGCTCTATTAGGTGTTAATGACCTTAAAATTTTCCCTGTAACCAAAGACGATTCTACTGGATTCACTACCGCTGAAGGTATTGATGTACCGGGTATAAGACAAATTTCCATAAATTTTGATATTGACGAAAAAGAATTAACCGGGGACGAAAAAACTTTAGCTGTAGCTTCAAAAGTAAAATCAGTGTCTTTTACTTCCGAATATGCTGAGTTAAGTCTTGATGTATTGGCTGCTTTAAGCGGAGGTAAAGTGTCTGCTTCTCTGTCTAAAAGTCCTGAAACAGCTACTTTTAGCTTTACGGGCGGTGATAAACCTGATTATTTTCAATTGCAGGCAAAAATTGACGGAACTGACGGTATTAAAGGCGGAGATTGCCATATATGTATCTATAAAGCTAAAGTTACGGCTATACCGGTTAATGGTGTTCAAAACGATTTTGCTACTTATACTTTTGAAGGAAAAGGTGTCTTTACCGAATACCTCTTCGATGGTTCAAATTCAAAACTTATTGATATTGATTTTAACTCGGTCGCTAAAGAATTAACTGCTAAAACTTCTTCATAATAAACAAGTTTTTTTCTTGTTATTTCCGACTGTTCGTTTCTGCGGGACTGAAAATAACAGTCCCTTTTCTTTTAATGATTTAAGTACAAGGATTTATAATATGATTACAAGATTTGATATCGTTAAAAAAAACGGTAAACTTGATTTGGATGACGACTCCGTTTCAAGACTTCTAAACTATGACTTGTATAAAGATTTATATCAAGGTAATTTCAAAGTTGCATTTTCTAAAACCTATTCAAAAATTTGTGCAAAATATCCTCTTGATACTACTACTGCTCAAACATTTGTTGAATTAAATCTTTTTTATGCTATGACTGATTTCTATAAAAATCTTTTGACTAACCAAGGTCTTTATATAAATGTTAATGAATCTTATCAATCAATTTGGTCAGAAATTGAAGAAAATAATAATTTTATATCCGTTTTAAAAGAAGTTTTTGTCGACGTTTCCCGATTTGGAAACGGTATATTTAAGGCTTCTTTTGGAAATTATGGATCGGAGATAACAAGTATTTCTCCGTCCTGTTGGTTCCCTGTCTTTAAAAAAGGTAATATCAATGATATTCAAGGTCATATCATTATTGATTCTCTCTCTGATTATGTTAACGGTAAACATTTTTTATTTAAATTAATTGAAAAACATCGTAAAGGTTCTGTTGAAAATGAACTTTGGTCTTTTAAAAACGGTTCTTTTTATGAAAAAATTAATGTTGAAAAAGAACTTGAAATACCTGAATTTGATGATTTCTCGGATATTTGGGATGACTTTTTAATCTTTCCGGTTAAAAATACAACCGAAAGTGATGAATACTTTGGACAAAGTGATTATTTGAAATTTAAATCCGTTGTTGAAGAGTTAATTCTGACTGTAAGCCAAAATTCAAAAATTCTTAACCGTCACGCAAATCCTAAAATGACAGGAAGTAATGAAAATCTTGAATTTAATCCTTTAACCGGCAAAACGGAATTTCCTAATAAAGATTTCATTCCCGTAGGAAGAGATGGGGTGAAAGCAGAATATATAACTGCTGATTTACAGGAAAATGCCGTAAATCAGCATATTGAAACTCTGATGAAATTTTTTCATATACTTACAAAAACTCCTCCTCAGGCTTATGGTCTGGATATTTCAAATAATTTATCCGGTGAATCTCTAAGAAAAATATTTATGAATTCTTTAACTAAAATTGATGATATTAAACAAGTTTCTTTCAACGGTGCTATTAAAAATCTTGTTAAATGTTTAATGGCTCTTAATCATACTCCTGTTTCCGAAGTTAAAATAGATTGGGGCAATCCTATTCCAGAAGATAAATCCGAATTGATTGAAAATTCCGTAAAAAGGTTGTCTTCCGGAATTATGAGTAAACAAACCGCTATTTGTGAACTTGATAATGTTTCAAAATCTGATGCGGATGTTGAACTTGCACTGATAGCAAAGGAATCACAATCTGTTAATAAAAATACCCTTTCTGAAATTTAATTATTTGTTTACCTCAGATTGTTTTGTGTGTATAATGTCATTATGAGAAATTTGTTTATAGCTTTTTTATTTGTAACACTTAATTTTTTACAGGTATTTGCTTTGGATGAAAATTTCAGCGAACCTGTACCTTCTCCTGATGATGAAGTCAGCTCTTCCGGTCCTGATACTAAGTTATCTTTGATTACTCAAATGCGTTTGACAGCTTTTCAAAATGCTAAAGTTTCACTATCTCCGGATTTGCCTGAGGATAGAAAATCGGTTAAATTGTATAAACTTTCTTCTGACGGAACTTATCTTCGTCGTGTAAAAATTAAGGATGCTAAGGTTTTAGAATATACCAACGGTTTCTTTGATATAAAATATAAAGATACCAAAGATAAAATTTTTAATTATAATAAAAACGGTGATTTGATTGGGTTTGAATTAATCGATAACAACGGAAAAGTTCCTTTTACTACGTATCATTATGATGCGGACGGCAATATTTCCAAGATAGAAATTCATCCGCTATATTATTATTCTTATATTTACAATCTTGACGGACTTCTTTGCGAATACAAAATTGATAATAAAATTTATGATATTACCGGTAAATTAATTCGCAGAAAAAAATCAATTTGGTTCTAATTTGTTAATTTAAATCTCCTATTGGCGGTTTAATTTCTTTAATACGAGGTTATATATGGATATTCCTGTTTTTAATATCCCTTATAGGGATTGCTATTCTTCTGAAATAGAATTTAAAACTCAAATTAATGAAAAAAATACCGGTAAAGAACAAAGGTATCCTGTTTGGACTTATCCAAAAAGAATTTTTACATTAAAATTTGATAAAAATTTTAATGGCAGAGAACAGCTTGAAAATTTTTATATTTCAGTTTGCGGTGGTGTTCAACAATTCTATTTTACTTGGGATTTGGAAAAAGGCGGGAATGGAAAAACATATCTTTGTTCATTTGATAATGATTCTTTCAAACAAAATCTGTATGAATACGGCTTTTCCGAATGTGAACTGAAATTTATAACAATTGACGATTCACCGTTTACAGATGCTGGTAATTTTAATTTTTGGCATTGTGCCGAGTGTGATTATTCTATAGAATTCAAAATTATTACAGACAAAATTTTTTCTGCAAGAAACAATAAAAAAACATATTGGAAAGCTCCTAAACGTAAATGGACTTTGCATTTTGATAAAAATCCCGATATAAGAAAACAGCTTGAAAATTTTTTTATTGCTAAAAGAGGAAAGTTTAGAGCATTTCAATGGACTTGGGATAAAAATAAAGGTGGTGACGGCAAAACATATAATGTAAGATTTGATTCTGATATTCTTGATCTTGATATTTTTGAATATGGATTCAGCAAATTTTCAATAGATATAAAAGAAGTGTTTCCAACTCAAAATGTGTTATTAGAAGAAGAAAAAGATGAAATTATTCCAAGAAAACTTTTGAAAATTGAACTTGAAGGCGGTTCAATTTATATTCTGGATAATGAAACTTTGGAAAAATTGGATTATAACGGAGAAGTTTTTCTTGGTGCACCTTTAAATCACGGTGAAATTAAAAATGATGATAATTCAGCCGTTAATAAATTGGAAATACAACTTTCTAATGTTGATCTTGCAATAAGTTCAATTATAGCAAACAGAGGTGATGTTATTACAAATGCTTTCGCCGTATTAACACTTGTTTTTCTAAATGTTAATACAAATGAACTTATTGCAGGTAAACAAAAAATTTTATACAGCGGAAAATGTAATAATGTAAGTTTGGATTATGAAAAAGCATCTGTGGATATTGAATCTGAACTTGGCGGGTATGATAAGGTTGCTCCTGTTATAAAGTATCGTCCTACTTGTCAGGTAAGACGATTTAAAGATTACAGATGCGGATATACCGGCAATGAAACATCTTGTGACAGAAGTTTTGAAAAATGTAAACAACTTGGAAATACATTAAATTTTAGAGGTTTTCCAAGCTGTGTTTTAGAAACGGTAATTAAAGCATAAAAGCATAACCGGAGTTTGTATGAAAGAAAAAATTGAAAAATTATTGGAACAAATAGGCAGACCTTATGAAATGTTTAATGAGGACGGAACCTACCAAGGTTGTTTCTATCCGGTACAGTTTTTATATCCCGAAAAACCAAGATATAAACTTCGTTCTCTTGATGATAATAAAAATTATTGGTATGGTATAGAAAAAATTAAACAACATTGTTTTGAAATATCTCCGGATGATAATTATAATCCCGGAGATATTATTGTTACAAGATTTAAAGATGAATTACACGTTGCTGTGTTTTGGGAATTCGGCAAAATTATCCACGTATTTCGAAACCATTCTCTTCAAGTCGGAAGACTCAAAATGTTTAATGATTACAAAGTTTTTAGAGTTAAATAGCCGGAGGTTTTCATGGCTTTATCTTCATTATTTTTTGCTGCTGGAGCAATAATAAAAGGTGCTTTTTTAGTGGCAAAAGGTGCTTTTGTTGCTGCTTCAAAATCTGTTTTTTCTAAATTTATTTATGGCGGTTTAATGGTTGCTACAGGGGCTATGGCTTCCCGTACTTCTTTTAAAAGTGCTGTTTCAGCTTCTCCTACTTATCAAGGTTCTTTATGTACACAAACAAATCCTGATTTGCCTCTTCCTATTATATACGGTACCGTTAAAACTGCCGGTAACCTGATATGGCAAAATAGTCAGGAAGCTTTTTCCCAAAAAATTATTGCTTTTTCGGAAGGTGAAATTACAGAGTTTACTGATATTAGAATTAATGATATTCCTGTTGAAAAAATCAAAGATGTTCAAATTGAAAAATTTTTCGGAACGGATGACCAACTTATAGCTTCCGTTGCTCCGGGTTCTTCACAGTATGATAAAACTCAAAATGTCGGTTCTCTCAAAAATGTTGCTTATCTCGCTCTTACAGTTTTTAATGATGAAAAAATAAGCTCTAATTACAATCTAACTGTAATTATAAAAGGTAAAAAAGTTCGTGTTTATACTTCTGAAAATGAATACATCTTCAAATACAGCGAAAATCCTGCCTGGATTTTGCTTGATTTTCTGACTGCTTATAACGGTTTAGGACTTGGGCTTGACGAAAATTCCAGACCCAATGACTTTCTGATTTCTAAAATTTTTGATATTCAAAGTTTCATTGAAGCGGCTAATTACTGTGATGTCATCGTTAACGGTGTTAAAAGATTTACGTTTAACATGATTTTTGATTCTCAGACAACGGTCAGAAGCTTATTGGATGAAATTTACCGCTCTTGCAGAGGTGGTTTATTTGTTAAAAACGGTCAGCTTCAATTTAAAATTGATAAAGATGAACATATTTCAAAAGTTTTTACCTCTGATGATATATCAAATGAAATATTTAAAACTGTTCCCAGTGAAGAATTATATGATATTTTAAAAATAGTATATATTTCTCCTGCACATGAATGGCAAAAAGTTGAGGCTTTTGCGGAAATTCCGGAGTATAGAAATGGAGCTCCCGTTGAAAATTCCGTTTCTGTCTTTTCTTGTACAAATTTTGAACAGGCAAGTCGTCTTGCTTGGTATTATTCAAACAGCAAAGTTTTACAACCTTATTATGGCAGCTTTGATACGGATTATAGAGCTTATGACCTTGAAGTCGGTGATGTTATTGCCTTTGACAGTTCTTTAATGGGGTTAACGGCTTATAAAGTAAAAGTTACTCAAATTACCGATGATGGTGCCGGGACTTATACCGTAAGCTGGCAAACTTATGACGAAAGATTATATGCCGACCTTAAAGGAAGTTTAGAACCAAGACTTTTAGTTACTAAATTAAATGATTTGTATAAATATCCCGATGATGTCAAAAATTTTAATGTTATTCAAAATCAAAACAATTTTAATTTCGTTTGGCAGTTAAATGAAAACCTTCTTGATACTTATGAAATAAGAGTCGGTACCAGTTGGGATGACGGTAAAATTGTCGCTTCCGGGATTAAGGGTAACTCTTTTTTCTGGCAGATTAACGGTAAAGGTCTTTTCTTCTTTTGGATTAAAGCTTTTAATAATTACAATTATTCAAAAAATCCTACTTGTGATGTTTTAATGATACAAGATATCCCTCAAATGAATGTAATTGTCGATTGGGATTTGATTGGCGATGACAGTTTGTTTTTACCAATGATGACAGATAATATGAGAACATTTGAAAAGTGTTATATTTATCATCACATTCTAAAACCTTTACCTGTTAATCAATGGATTAACCCTCTTCAAAAAGCCGTTTCATCCGGTCAAAAAAATGATTTTGCAATTATTCAATACGATGATTACCCGGATGAATATTTACAATTAGAATATGATTATTTAAATAATTCACAAAAAGAAGTTTTAATTTCTTCTTCTGAAAATTATTATATAATCGGAAATCCTTCAATTACAAATGAAGGTTTGGCTGAATCTTTTTCGCAATCAGATTATATTATAGTAAATGTTTCTTTTATTAATACTTCTGATTTTACAATCAATGGTTCTTTTACTACAGGTGAAGATGTTAAATCTTCTCAATTTATATTTTTTGCAAGATTTGTAAATGAATTCGGTTATACTATGCAAATAAGTAATAATTCTATTTATTTGTATTATCCTTCAGGTGACAGTATAGCTTGGGTTAAAGGTTCTTGTTCCATATTGCCTGATACAAAATATTTTTATGAACTTATTTTTTCTCAGGATTCTTTGATATGGAAATGCGGTATTTCTGAAAAAGAGCTTATAATAATGCCGAATATTTTGAAATACTCTTTCAAACCTTTCAAATTATTTAAATTAGGTATGCATTTGTCACAAGATGTACCATTTAAAGGAACTATAGATTTAAGGGATTTTGCTGTTCATTATGGTGATAATTCAATATTCAAACTTTGTACAAAAATATTTTGTAAACATTCTAATAGCGGAAAATATATAGCAGATGTTAAATATAGAGAAGATGTCAAAAATATATATGAACTGAACGGTATAACCAATATCTATACTATAGATACAGTAAATAAAAATTTTACCCGGGCAGGTTCAATGTACTCGAATTTTTTATGGGGAAATTGGGAAGACAAATATTTGCCTCCTTATATTACTAATAATGGCAGATGGGGTACAGAAACTTCTGTTGAGAATATTTTTACAAGTCGAATTTTTGATATAGGTAAAAAGTTAGAATGTTCAATATCATTAGAGTTAGACACAGATAGTGCCGATTCTGTATTTAATGATGTTTTAGCTTTTTGGAGATACAGTGCGGATGGTATTAATTGGTCAGATTTTGCAATTTTTAATCATGGTACATACACATTCAGATATGCACAATTCAAATTACGGTTAAATTGCAGAAAAAACCAGTATATTTGTGTAAATACCGCTAAAGTAAGTGTAGATGTACCTGATAAAGATGCATCTTATCAAATATACATTTCAAATCCCGAACAAGGATATTATTTAGATTATTCGGAAATGCATTTTGTTGTAATTCCTTCAATTGTTGCAACCGTAACGGATAATATTTACGCTTATGCAATTACTGCCGAAAAAACATCTTTAGGAGCAAGAATTTTTGCAGTAACAAATGACGGACAAAAAACAAATGCAACTATAGATATACAAATTAAAGGATACTAAAATGACTAATTTTAAATGGATAGATAATCCTACGGAAAATGATATTTCTGTTTATAACCCTGATGTATTAAATGAATGTTTAATGCACTTAAAATATAATAATATACAAAAACAATATACAAAATTTTGTTTCAATTCCGGAAATGTAGATATATACGGTAATGCAGATATAGTAAATGCAAATTTAAGTACGAATATAGAATACAGTTCTCCGGGGACATACAGTTTTTATGCACCGATAGAAGGATATTACGAAATAATAATGGTAGGAGGAGGCGGCTCTGGTACAAGCGGATTAACATCAATGTCTACAATTTCATATGCCGGAGGCGGTTCAGGAGCGGTTTTTGCAGGTGAAATTTATCTGAGTGCAGGTACTCATTCGGTTGTTGTTGGTAATGCCGGAGGAGATAATGATACAAGGCTTGATAATCTTATTATTGCAGGAGGTGGTGGCAACGCTGTTTTAACAAATTTCAATCTTCTTGTTGCAAATCAACAAGGGGGTGTAGTTACCATTAATACATCTGTCAGGAATATTCAGATAAATCAAAACGGATTTTCAGGTAATTTTAACAATGGTAATATACCGCAATCAGGTGGTGTTTCAGTATACAATGGTTTTGGAAAAGGTGCTGACAGCGGATGTGGTTCCGGGGCTACTAACGGTTATTTTTCAATAAAATTATTAGCTGAAAACGGAAATTATATTAATTATAAAGTTGGCGGAATATATCCGCCGTTAATCGGAACAGATATAGACGGTAACCGTTTTACAATAACAGGGATTAATTCGGACGATGCTGCATATTTGTCTGATGGTGTATATAATAAATTTATTTCCGCAGGTAAGGCTTCTTGGACAACGGGATTGGATATTATAGGCAATCTTTCGATATCGGAAGATGGTATTGCTTCGGGTTTTGATGCAAGCAAATATATAAAAATTAATAAAACTCTTGAACTATCAAATCCTTTTGTTATAAAAGGAAGTTTTAAAACAGGAAGCAATGTTTTTGCTGAAAAAGCACAGTATGTTTTTGCTTCTATGTCCAACAGAGCTCCATTTGCTCTTGGTATACATATAAATGGTCGATTTATATTGTATTCGCCAAATGCACCTGCATCTCAGCAGTGGACATTTGGAGAGGATGCCATTCCTGAAACTCTGTATTATTTCAGAATTGAATGTGACGGTAAGGCTATAAAAGGTTATATCGGATTTGATCCTAATAATTTAACTCAAAATTGGAACTTTGTAACATCTGCTTTTACAGATATATCAACAATGAATGTTGGAATTGGCTCTTCCGAAAACTCTCCCTGGCAAGGCGAAATTGACTTAAGTCAATTTTCTATAATTATTAGTGGAAATACCGGCTTTCAACCGCAAAAAGTTATACAAAATTCCGAACTTTTAAAAAATACTATATTTAAGCAGTCACAAAGTCCTGCCGCACAAATTGGAGATGTCTGGTTAAATACAGCAAATGAACCGTTAAGCGTATTGCAATGGAATGGTAAAAACTGGATTAATTACGACAAAATTCCGTTATGTCAATTTACTGTACAAGATGGTATAATAAAATCATTTGTAAATTTCCCGTTTAATCAAAACGGATATGATATCAATATTAGAACTCCGGTCGGCAAACCATCCGGAGTTTATCAAGATATTCCATTGCCTGCCTCCGGAGCTGTATTTGTTTCTCCTAATAACGGAATAATACAGTTTGCTGTTCTTGGTGCAGATTCTATTCAATTATATAATATTTCAAGAAACAGTTTCTGGTCTGCAAATGCAAATCAGTCAGGTAATGCTTCCGCAATTTCAATCCCCTGTTTTAAAGGAGATTTAATACAAATATATTATTCAAATGTAAATTTCAGGTGGTTGAGATGTTATTTCGATTTTGGTGCATTATAGTGTTTTCTCTAAAATATTATACTTAAAACATAAAAGTTATTTGAAAGGAAAAAAATGTATATTTTAAAGCAAAATGAATTAATTGCGTATGTTTCGGAAAGCGAAGAAGAAATAGAAAAGATTAAAGAATATATGCCTTATGATGAAATTATTGAAACAAACGAAAAGTATATATTAAAAGACGGTAAATATTATACGGAATCGGAAGCTGTATTACTATTTAAAAAAGAGAAACATATAATAAACGCAAATAAAGCAAAACAAGCCGTAGAAAACGGATATGTAACATATAAAGAAGCTCAATTTGAAACAAATGCTCAAACAGTCGGTGACTTAACCGCTACTATGTTAATGCTTCAGAACGAGCGAGCAGAGGCTGGAAGTCTTGCGGAGAGCAAGACTGAAACGCCGTTTAATGCGAGCGAAGTGAAGAACGAGCGAGCAGAGGCTGAAAGTCTTGCGGAGAGCAAGACTGAAACGCCGTTTAATGCGAGCGAAGTGAAGAACGAGCGAGCAGAGGCTGGAAGTCTTGCGGAGAGCAAGACTGAAACGCCGTTTAATGCGAGCGAAGTGAAGAAC
>CANQLA010000005.1 GCA_947624605.1 Candidatus Gastranaerophilales bacterium
ACGCATTAGATCCGGAGTATGCAAAAAATTTAGGAGTAAATATAGATGAATTAGTGATATCACAGCCGGACACAGGAGAACAGGCGTTGGAGATAACGGAAGAGCTGGTTCGATCTTCGGCAGTAGATGTAATAGTAGTAGATTCGGTAGCGGCATTAGTTCCAAAAGAAGAAATAGAAGGAGCAATGGAAGATAAGCAGATGGGTTTACAGGCGAGATTAATGTCAAAGGCACTTAGGAAATTAACCAGTATAGTTTCTAAAACGAATACGACGGTAATATTCATAAATCAGCTGAGGCAGAAGATTGGTCAAATGTATGGAAATCCAGAAACAACAACGGGAGGAAACGCATTAAAATATTATGCAAGTGTAAGGCTAGATATAAGAAAGACAGAAACTTTAAAAAAAGATGATAAAGAATATGGAAACCACGTAAGAGTAAAAGTTGTAAAAAACAAAGTAGCACCGCCATTTAGGACAGCGGAATTTGATATAATTTTCGGAAAGGGAATTTCAAAAAACGGATGTATAATAGATATGGCTGTAAATTTTGGAATTGTAAACAAATCCGGAGCCTGGTACAGTTATAATGAAGAAAAGCTTGGGCAAGGCAGGGATAAAGCAATAGACTATATATCAAATAATACCGAATTATTAAAAGAAATAGATATGAAAGTTAGAGATAGATTATTAGAAAGATAAGTAACTAAAATGAATATAGAAAAGCAAACATTAAATATGTTTGCTTTTTTTGTATAAAAAAATGAATCAAATATTTTATAAATTAGACTTTACCCATCCAAAGTTTTAAGACAGGTTTTAAAAAGAATAAGATAACAGCAATGGTGAAAGCTGAAAGAGCGAGAATGAGGAAGAAGATTGTATGAGATAAGTAATTGTAGAAACCTGCGAATATACCGGCAGCGAGATTGCCGAAGAAACTGGATAAGAACCAGGTACCCATTAAA
This sequence comes from Candidatus Gastranaerophilales bacterium, assembly GCA_947624605.1. Classification (GTDB taxonomy): domain Bacteria; phylum Cyanobacteriota; class Vampirovibrionia; order Gastranaerophilales; family Gastranaerophilaceae; genus RUG841. Next base: position 971 of record CANQLA010000005.1, read on the forward strand.
AGAGAGGCAAACTGAACCGGAGCCAATTTTGTTACGAGAGATAATCCAATGGGAGATAGACAAAGTTCTGCTAGAGTAGCACACAGATAAGTAAACACGAGCCATATCGGAGATACCGGGCTTGTTTTTGCAAAGTATGCTGCGGCAGACATAATTAAAGCAGACAAAGAAATCAGAGATAAAGCAATACAAAATTTAGAAACGGAAGCAGGTTCTTTTCCTTTTTTAGCCAAATTACTCCACAGCATAGAAATAACCGGAGCAATGGTAATAATAAACAGAGGGTTCAATGATTGGAAGTATCCGGTCGGAATTACAAAATTACCGAAATCTCTTTTTGTTGAATATTCAGCGAATAAAGTGAAAGAACATCCGGCTTGTTCAAAGCAAATCCAAAAGAATATAGAAAATAACATTAAAATGAATAAGGAATAAATTTTTCTTTTTTCTCTGAGAGTTAAATTTTTTTTATTATCAGATTGGTCAGAAATTAGGCATGGTTGTTTTTTATAAGGTAGGAGTCCATGTTCACCCAAAAGTTTTTTTTCACCTGATTTATAAGTGATATAACCTAATAAAATGCCAAAACCTGCAGCCATAAATCCATATTTAAAGCCGTAAAATTGAGCCAAAGTGCCGCATACCAAAGGAGAGAAGAAAGCACCGAGGTTAATTCCCATATAAAATATGGTAAATCCGGCATCTCTTTTTTGTTTATCGTCACCGTAGAGCATGCCTACGATTGTGCTGATGTTTGATTTAAAGAAGCCGTTACCGATTATCATAAGAGTGAGAGCAGGAATAAAAAGCCAATTGATATCACTTGCCAGCATCATTAAACCGATGAACATGATAATTGCACCGATGGAAATACATTTTCTTTGACCGAGGAATCTATCTGCGATATAGCCGCCTAAAAGAGGAGTCAGATAGACAAATCCCGTATATAATCCATAGATATTATTTGATTGTTGTATAGAATAGCTGAGATGTTGTATCATATACAACACTAACAAAGCTCTCATCCCGTAATAAGAAAACCTTTCCCACATTTCAATTGAGAAGAGCAGAAATAATCCTTTTGGGTGTCCGTTTATAATATTATTTTTCATAATAAAATTATAATCACTCAAACAAATATATACTGCAAGCAATTTACAAAAAAAAAAACGAATAATGACTGTGAAAATGTAAACAAATGTAAAAAAAACAGTTTTTTAAAAAAAAATGAGGCAATTTAGAATATTGAAAGAGTTTATAGAAACACAGTGTGTAAAAATTATAAGTGTGTTAGAAAGAGTGAAATAAATGATGATATCTGCAATTAATTCGATGAGTAATGTAATTTCAGCGAAAGTTGGAAAGAAGGAAACGGCAACAAATCCTATTATTGCAGAAAGAGCTGAAGCGAAGGAAACGGCAGATGCGGGATTGGCATTGAGGTCATATTTTATGGCAGGAAATGCTGTAACGGTATCGTTTGGAGGATTTCCGGTAAGCACCGGAGGTTTTATTACAAAAAAGATAGATGATGTACCTTGTTGTTGTTGTGGCGGCAGAATGGTAAGAAATAACCAAATGGATGCAAAATCGAGGGAATTTGCAAATATTAACGGAGAAAAGCTTGCGGAAAAAATAGAAGCAGATAAAGACTTTTTCAGGACACCGCAGAGAGTTGTTATGATGCTTGCGGCACAAGAGGCAAGGAAACATCCTGACTATGATTTATCAAGAGCAAAAAATTCGGCAGGAAAGGGTTTAAAAGAAAAGACACAGAATTATTGTATCAACTCATTAAATAAGGCGGATACAATTGTAAAAGCAACGTATGGAGAAGAAAATCCGGTTTCAAAATTAATAGGTGAAGAGGTAAAAAAATTAGAAAACGGTAAAATATCCAGGATGGATTTTACCGAAAAACTTGTTAAAATGGAAAGCTCAGTAGATCCTGTGACATATGAAGCGGTTATGGACGCTGCGATGAACATACCGGCGGATTTTAAAGATGTAACAAGGGCATTCAGAGATGCAAACGGAAGTGCACAATCAATTGCCAGAGCTTTATTAAAGCCGTCGATGCAGACGATAGAACATATTCATCCGAAATCATTGGGTGGAGCTAATGCAACTCAAAATTTTATAGCTGAATGCGGAGATTGTAATAATCCGAGAGGCAATATGTCTTATGCCCAATGGTTGAAGGTTCATCCTGAATATCCTCTTAAAGCACAAGATCATATTGAGTATTTCCAACAGCAGATAGTAGACGGAAAAATACCTGCGGATTATGATGATTACGGTATTGATGTTAAAAAGACTTTATCTAAAGAATCGAATGGCATTATAGAATTGAAGGTTCTTAATCCTGAAAAGATAAGAGAACTCAGAGAGGCAAAAAAAGCAGGACAAAATGTCAGTGTAAAAGAAGAAATTGAAAAAGAAAATAACGAAAAAAAGGCTGAAGAGTCAAAAGAGGCATAATAAAAATTTATCGAATATAAAAGGATAGTTTTTTATATGGTAACTTTTGCAAATCTGATAATGTAATGCAGATGGAATTTCCGAATGTTATATAATCTGCTGTATTTTAAGGGTTGAGTTTTTTTATCGATTTGGAGATATTTGCACAAGTTTTTGAATCAAAAGCCGTATTTTTTCGGGACATATTTTTATTTTGACAAAAGAAATTAAATTTTTTTTATATATGTTTAAGAAAAATAGAAATAATTACGTGAGTTAATATATCATTTATGATATTATATTAAAAGCTGTAAAAGGTATTAAATAAGAAACAAACAGAACCGGTTAATTTGAATAAAATGGAAATAATGACGATGATAACGGTAATAAGAGGAAAAGATAAAGATAAAGAAGTTGAGCAATGGAGAGATGAAAGTTTAAAGGCTCTTGTGCCGTTTTTAGTTTTTGTATTATTTTATTTTGGTTTTTCTGCAATAACGCAAGATTTTTCCAAAGTTCCAATGACAGTGGCATTTATAATATCATCTGCAACGGCTTTAATATTAAATCATAAAGAGAAGCTTAATAAGAAAATAGAGATTTTTGCACTTGGAATGGGTAAAAAGGACATAATGATAATGTGTCTTGTATTTATTTTGGCAGGTGCATTTACGGCAACGGCGGAAGCTGTAGGAGGAGTAGAGTCAGCGGTGGCGGTAGCCAGACATTTTGTTCCGGCAAATTTTATGATATCCGGTATTTTTATAATTTCAGCATTAATTTCATTATCTATAGGGACATCTTGCGGAACGATTGCGGCAGTAGTTCCGATTGCGACAGTGTTGGCGGAGACGATAGGTTTTTCACCTGCTGTATTAATTGGAGCGTCGGTTGGAGGTGCTATGTTTGGAGATAATTTATCTTTAATTTCTGACACGACTATAGCAGCTACACGTACACAAAATGTTGAGATGAGAGATAAAATGATTTGTAATTTAAAAATTGTGTTGGTTCCTGCATTAATATGTGTATTAATATATATGTTGCCTATATTTACATCTGTCAATACGGATAAATTTATTCCTTTAATGGTAAATATTGATAACTTTATAAAGATTATACCATATATTTTACTTTTAATTTTAGGGATTTCAGGTATAAATGTAATGTTTTTATTATTGATTGGAATAATTTTAAATACGATTATCGGAATGTATTATGGAATTTTTGATATATTTGGAGCATTTGCCGATATTGGAGACGGAACCATAAGTATGGCGACAACGATTATAGTAGCTTTGCTTGCGGGAGGCATGCTTCAAATGGTTCGTTGGAACGGAGGAATTTCGTATATTATAAACAAGACAGAAAACTTTATTAAAACAAAAAGGCAATGTGAATTTGGAATTTGTTTTTTGGTTGGTATGATTAATTTATTTACGGCAAACAATACAGTTGCGATAATCACATCCGGAACAATTGCGAAAGAGCTTACTGAAAAATACGGAGTTGATCCAAAGAGAACAGCGAGTCTTTTAGATACTACTTCCTGTTGTGTTCAAGGAATACTTCCGTATGGAGCACAAATTTTGGTAGCGACGGGGTTGGCTGCATCAGTATCAATGAGTTCTTTTGCAATAATCAAATGTTTGTATTACCCATTGTTAATGGGTATTGGTTTGTTAATATCTATAATTTTCACAAAGAATGAATAAGGCGGAGTTATTTTTTAAGACGTATAGTGTTAAAAAAGAAGAGGCAAGATGTATAAATATTGAGGGATATTGGTATTTTAAAAGACTATCGAGGGTTTTAAATGATATGCAATAAGCTGAAGTTGTTATGTATATTGTAATTTTGGTATTTTAACGGAATAATAGAAAGAGCAGATTCAGCAGGGGAGCGACTGATAAAAAACGGATTATTAGGATACTTTTTCTGATAAGGGTGAAAATTATAGATAGTTTTAACGGAAGGATTTATAATTTATTGACTTGATGAAACAAAATTTTATATAATTAAAAAAAAGTCAAAGGTGGAAGATGACGAGACATTATTGTAAATATTTAAATAATTCTATATGTTTTAATGAGGATAAGATACTTTTTTGTACAATAGGAAATGATGCACAAAGCAGAAGGCTTCCGATAGTGGAAGAGGATTTTGACGGAAATCTTGAGAGATTTGAGGAAGCATTAGAAAAGATAAACAGATATAAAGAAGAGCTGAAAAGCGGTATAGTACCTAAATTTTGTGACAGATGCATACAAATAAGAGAAATAGAAGATAGAGAAAATAATGAGAGCAGAGGAGAAGAGTTCAAGTATGTACTTTTTTCAAACTGGTATAAATGTAATTCAAAATGTATATATTGCCAGAAACCAATACGAGGCGGAAAATATATAGATACAAACAGAGAGCCGGTATATAATATAATTCCGATAATAAAGTTAATGATAGAAAGAAAGATGATTACGGAAAATAGTATTATTGATTTTGCGGGAGCAGGAGGAGAACCTACACTATATGAATATTTTGATGAAGCAATTAACTTATTGTTAAAGAGTTCCGTAAGGAAAATAATAGTTCATACCAATGCGATAAAATATAATGAGAATATAGCGAAGGGTATAGAAAAAGGAATTATGGATATATCTGTTTCTGTTGATTCCGGGAGCAAAAAGGTATATGAGAAGTTAAAACGGGTAGATACATATGATAAAGTATGGGAGAACATAAAGAGGTATGCGATAGTGAAATCTCCGCTTACAGATAATGAAATTATATGTAAATATATAATTATTCCCGGATATAATGATACTCAGCAAGAAATAACCAGATGGTTGAAGAAATCAAAGGAAGCAGGAGTATCTAAACTTGTTCTTAATGCAGATGACAGGATATTCCAATCAGAGGAGAAAGATTCTTTTGTTCTTATGAAAATTATATCGTTGACTGAATTTTTCACAAAAATGGCAATAAAAAATTGTTATAAATATGAGTTATTTTATGGAACGTATCTTCCTTATATAATGTTCATACCTAATTACAGACAGTACGTACCGAGGGAAAACAGGTTATAAGGAAACAGAGTGGATTTTAAATTAATAAATAAAAAAGAAGGAAATGAAAATTCACTGTAAAAGAGGGAGGATATTGGGATTATAGCCGACGTTGCACTATTTCTATAGTGTGGAATTTAAACAGCGGAGCGTAACCAAATGATAAGAAGAATAAAAGATGCAAAGGAGGGAAATTAATATATGAAGAAAATACATATTTTTATGTTGATAATTGGAATATTTTTAATATTTATTTTGAGCGGCTGTGGTCAAGATGATACGATTAATATTAAAGTAAATCAGATGGAATGTTTTAGCGGTAAAACAAAACAGGAAATTTACGATATCAGAAAAAAATATGTAGCAAAATCAATATTTAAATCTGATAATTATGAACCGAGTGAAGAAGTTTTTGGGCAGATAGAAGACGGTTTACCTTGGAGAAGTATTTTTACCGAAGTTTGTTTATTCAATCCGATATCTGAAACAAAAGGTTTTTCGGAAGAAAGTCGTTTTATAAATAATCCTATACTTCTTCTTGGATTAAGAAATGGCTCAGGAATAAATGTAAGTGATCCAATAAACAAAGATATTAAACTTGATTTTTGTGATGGTAGAGTTGCATGGATATTTCCGGATAAAATTACATATTCAAAAAATAAAAAAACAATTACAGTTTATTATAATGATTTGCACATATTGCCAACAAAATTTATATCATATTATATAGAAACAATAAATGCACAAGATTTTGGATATAGATATGGCAAAATGATTAAAAATGATGCAATTTCATTCAAAAATCCTAACGATAATATTTCAACGAGAATATATGAGTTTCAAGATTTTATTCATAAAGGGGATTCTTGCGGAGTAGAAGGTGGATGCAACAATTGTTCTCCTTATATAGAAGGATATGAATTTTCACCATTATTAAATTATTTCAATAAAGAAAAGAAAACAATAGAGTTCAAGCTCTGGAAAACAAAACCTCGAAATGATGATACAGAAGCAGATATGATTTATCGCATAGTTTTTGATTATAAGAATTCAAGTAGCGAAATGAAAAAAGATGTTTTGTTTAATATACTTCCGGATCATATAAAGGGAAATTTTTACAGAAGAATTTATAATGTTAAATCATTTCTTAATTGTTCATTTTGGGTAATATAATTGTTATTTAAATTTGTATATTGTGTTAGCGGAGTGTAACCCAACATACAGGCTTTTCATTTTAAATTATATATGATATAAATAATGGTATTGTTTGAGAAGAAGTATAAAGAATATTATGAATAAGTTTTTTAGATATTTCTTAGGATTTTTATTACTCTCATTAATTCTTTTTGCCTTTTATTTTTCTAAAATAATGCTGTTAGTGGTATCTGCCTTTTTTATAATAATTACTATGATTGAATATAGAAATATGTTCAAAGAAAAGAATATTTTTCCACATAAATTTCTTCCCGAAATTGCAGGTATTCTTTGTGCATATATATTTGTATTTGAACATGATATTACAAATCATTCATTAATTACTCCAATTTTATTAATAAGTATAATTTTTGCGTTCATTTTAACCGTTATTTTAAATAAAAAGCCTTATATTATGACGTCACTAACTACAATCGCTGCAATATTACTAATCTTTTGCGGATTATACATAATTAAAATTACCTATTATTTTGAACAAAAATCAGCTTGGTACTTCATTATTATATATTTTAGTGCTGTATTAGCAGGTGATTATGCAGCTTCAATCTTCTTTAGAAATTCAAATAAAAAAATTTATATTGCATCTGATATAAGTCCAAATAAAACACTTGCAGGATGTATTGTTAATGTTATTTTTTCAATAATCTGCACACTAAGTTTAAAAGTCTTATCAGGATTTACCTTTTGGCAATCTATTACATTAGGTATAGTAATCTCTGTATTTTCCCAATTTGGCGACCTAACTATGTCTACTTTTAAGCGTGATTTAGGATTGAAACATAGCAGTACTTTGTTTCTCAATTATGGTGGAATATTAGACCGAATGGATGCTTTTTTATTTTCTGCACCAATTACTTATTACTTGTTATTATTATTTACTTTACCATAACAGAAAAGGAAAGATTGTGAGGAAAAATAATTTATCATATATATTTTCTCTCTCTTCATTATTGATTATATCAGCTATTTTTAAAATAAAATATTATTTAATGAATGGCATATTTTCAGGAGATGAATCAAACCTTGTTATTCCATTATTACAACACCATATTCATAATATATTATTCCAATATAATGAAGTTGGTGAGTTGGCTCCGCCATTTTTCTTTTTTATTCAAAAAACAATTTCAAATATATTTGGTATAAACGAATACTCCTTAAGAATTTTGCCATTATTAGCAAGTATTTTGTCAACTATTATATTCACATTCACCGCACAAAAATTCTTAAAAAAGAAACTCTCCATTATTATTGCTGTCTTTTTATTTTCTATAAATATGGCTTTATTTGAATATAGTGCAATGTTTAAACCTTATTCTACAGATGTATTAATAACAACAACTTTAATATATTTATGTGTAAATGACAAAATAAAATTATTTAATTTTAAAGATAAATCAATATTAAATATATTATGTACTACTTTATTTTTCTCATTTTTATTTCTAACTTCAATGTCTGCTATATTTATTATTCCCGCTTTGTTATTGGCTGTTCTTATTAAAGAACTTTTAAATAAAAGTATAAAAGCAGTTAAAAATATCATAATTACATCTATTCTTAACTTTGGCGTAATAACAATCTATTACTATTATTTTTTATCAAAATTAAACCACCAAGAATATTTACATTACTTGTGGAAACAAGATTATGGATTTTTCCCAAATACACATAAAGAATTAGCTACTTTATTTAACTTTTTTTTCGATGATGCCAGCTATTGGGGTATAACAAACAATTTTGTAATTGCCTGTATGTTTTTACTGCTTTTGCTCGGATTAACAGCATATATCATCGATATTGTAAAAAATCATGAAAAAAATTTATGTTTTTCATTAAGCATTATTTTAATCCCAATTTTAGGAATGCTTCTTGCAGGTGCGTTAGGTATATACCCTTTTCAACATAGAATAATTCTTTTCTTATTACCATTATTTATTATATTAATATCTAAAAATTTTGATTTTACGGATAAAAGAAATATGCTATACGGAATAATTGCATTTTGTCTTTTAATCACGTATTTTATTCATTCAAATATTATTCAGAACTATAAAGCAATTTTTAAAAATAAAATATTAATATATAACCCATACGATTTTAGACACATATATAAAGAATTAAAAGCTATAGATAATAATAAATTAATAGTAGTTGGAACTTCATTGTTCCTGCAAGTATATGTATATAATCACATTTATAACTTTAAACCGAAAAATATTCTAATGACAAATCATTATCCGGGATTATCCACAGTTAAGAATATGGAATACATAAATAAAAAAATAAATAATGAAGATAATTTTTATATTTTATATGATAAGACAGACCAGGAATTTAAAATTGATAAAATTGATTCAAAATACCCATATAAAAGGATAAGCGGAGAAGAAGATTTTGTATCATTAAGAGAATATACAAAGCCAAAAGCAGATAGATAGACTTCAATCCGCAAAATAACCATATATATTTCTCTTGATTATTAAGAGAAATATATACGTGCTACGAGCTTGAGTCTGTACTGTTACAAAAATTTTGAACAGAAACAAAAAAAATCCAGCAGTTATCTGATTATGTCAAATTTATCATTTATTTGAATCATCTTTCATCTTAAAAGTCCAAGCTATATGAAATTCGGGTTTATCACCCGCCATAGTCAATTCTTTAACCTGTCCTACCGTTTTATTATCGTTATCCACCAAATCAAAAATGCCTTTAGAGTTATTTTGGTTATCTATTATTCGGTAGTCACACGGATATTGTACAGGAGAATTATCAGTATCGTTTAATATAGCATCCCTATCATCACGCATAGTCATATTCCAAGATATTGCAAATTGAGGTTTTCCATCTCCCATATTTTCTATGGCTCCAACATCATAATACTTGTTCGTATCTAACCCTTTAAATTCAACTCCCTCATCTGTTCCCTTTACAAAATCACCAATTTGAGTGCCTGTTTCTGAATCAAAAAGTGCATACGCTCTTTCAGGACAACTGTTATTGATTTTTATTCTTCTGTCCGTAGGAAATATTATAACTTGCTCCGATGTTTCATTGGAAAATTTATTTTGTTCCATAATAATACTTACCTTTCAGTTAATTTTTTATAATACATAATATTATTATTCCTGCTCTTTTTCAATTTTGAATATATTTATTAAAATTTATTCACATATATAATTCATTTCTTCCAAATTTAATAAATATTTTTTTAAGTCAATGCCACCTTTATATCCCGTTAGTTTTCCATTTTTACCAATTACTCTGTGACAAGGAATAAATATCGGTATCGGATTTTTATTATTTGCATTTCCGACTGCCCTTTGAGCATTGGGGTTTTTTATTAATACTGAAAGTTGTTGATAACATAAAGTTTTTCCGTACGGAATTTTTACAAGCTCTTTCCACACAATTTTTTGAAAATCAGTACCGTAAGGATTTAAAGGAATTTCAAAAATTTTTCTTTTCCCTCGGAAATACTCTTGAAGTTGTACAAAAGCCTCTTTTAACAATTTCGTTTCACGTATTTGAAAATTTTCAAAGGAATATTTTTCATTAGGTAAAACAAGCTTTATAATGCTTTCATTTTGTTCCGCCAAGGTAATTTTACCAATTTCAGTTATTTTCGTTAACAGATTGAGCATTTTTTTTAGAATTAATAAATTTAGCTAAATATAAAAATGGTGTATCACAAAGAGCAATAATTAACTTTAATATATAAGTAGTAATACAAAGTTCAAAAACAGTTTTTAAAGAAAATACACCGAAAAAGGCAATAAGTGTAAATAAAACAGTATCCGCAAGCTGACTAATCATAGTAGCACCGTTATTTCTGAACCATAAAAATTTATCGGAAGGGAAAAAATCTTTAATTTTTTTGTAAAGAATGACATCTAAACTATTGGAAATTAAATAAGCAGACATACTTGCACAACAAATTCTGGGAGTTAAAGAAAACAAAGTTTTCATAGAATTGTGAGCAAAATCATTAATACTTGGTGTGTATAATAAATCAACCTGAGTGAAAACAGTAAAAATCACAAGAGAGAAAAATCCTAAAAATACACCTTTTTGAGCATACTTTTGCCCGTAATTTTCATTTAAAATATCAGTTGCCAGAAAAATACTTCCGTAAGTAACATTTCCGAGAGTCAAAGCAAGCCCGAAAATATCAACACATTTTATTACTTCTATATTTGCAATAACAGTAGCAAGTGCAATCCAAGCATATATGCCTGTTTTATTAAAAAGCTTATAAGCAATAATTACTCCGACAAAATTTAAAAATACCGCAATAAAAAACAACAGTTCATTCATAAGACAATAATACCACTAAGATTTTTAAAATGAAAACATTATTTTTTATTATCAGTTAGTATAAAAAGACTTATCAAATCGTTTATTTGTGACATTTGTCTTTGATAATCTCTGGCATTAGCTTCAAGCTGCATAATTTGATTTTTATATTCCTGCATTTTAACAGAACATTCATTGACAGCATTATTAAGAGTATCTTGAACTTGTTGAGCTTCTTGCAGAACACTGTTCATAGAAATACCCAAAGCTTCAACAGTTTGTCTTATAATTTGAGCACCGACCTGTTTGGAAACACCCGCAGGAAGCTGCATAATTAACTTTTTTAAAACAGCAACATTTGTCGGTAATTCAGGGGCAAAAGAACCAAAAGAATTATTCTGAGTATTTGGTGAAACAGAAAACTGTAAACTTGTTTCACTCAGATTAGATGAAGAGAATTGGTTTAATGATTTGTTTAAATTTGTATTAAGAGAATCCATACCGTTATTAATAAAAGAACCTCCGGTTGCGGAGTTTTCATTTTTTGAAATTTCGGAAGAAACTTCTGCCGGAGTTTCTTTAATAGTATTTAAATCATTAATTTCAAAAGATGCAGAATAATCGTCTTCATACAAAGCTTGTCTTTTTAAAGCTTCAACAATTTTTTTTCCCATATTTTCCGGCATTTGGTTTGCACACATAGTAAAACCTCTTTCTTGTATGTTAACAAAGTATAATCAAAAAAAGATTATATTTCAAGTAACAAAATTTATATAAAAAATTATCGATGTAATAAATTCTTCAAAAGGATAACAAATAGTCAAAATCAGAAAATTAAAAAATTTAAATGAGTTATAAAAAACGTAAAAAATTATGTTAAAGATTGAATATTTTTTGTATTAGGAATAGAATTAATATAGTCAGTCAATAAAGGAATTAAGTTTTGGGACTAACATTTCAGGAATTATTTTTTAACTTATCAAAATATTGGTCGGAATATGGATGTATAATACAACAACCATACGATATAGAAAAAGGTGCAAGCACAATGAATCCGGCAACATTTTTGCGTTCGTTGGGTCCGGAGCCTTGGAACACAGCAATGATAGAACCTTGCAGAAGACCTACGGATTCGAGATATGGAGAGAATCCTAACAGACTTGGTCATTATTACCAATATCAAGTTATTTTAAAACCTTCTCCGAAAGAATCGCAGGAAATATATTTAAAAAGCTTAGAAGCAATGGGAATAGATTTGTCAAAGCATGATGTAAGATTTGTAGAAGATAATTGGGAATCACCAACACTTGGAGCAGCCGGAGTAGGCTGGGAAGTTTGGCTTGACGGAATGGAAATAACTCAATTTACATATTTTCAGCAAGTAGGAGGAGTTGAAGTCAAACCTGTAGCACTTGAACTTACATACGGACTGGAAAGAATAGCAATGTATCTTCAAAATGTTAATTCTGTATATGATGTTATGTGGAACAAAGATTTAAAATACGGAGAAATATTCTTACAAAATGAAATAGAGCAGTCAAAATATAATTTTGAAATTTCTAATCCGGAAAGGCTTTTTAAACTTTTTGACATATACAAAGAAGAAGCGGAAAGTTGTCTTGAAGCAAAGCTTGTATTACCAGCTTATGATTATGTTTTAAAATGTTCACATTCTTTTAATCTTTTAGATGCAAGGGGAGTTATAGGAAAAGATGAAAGAATAAATTTCATAAACAGAATAAGGAAGTTAGCTTCAGCAACGGCACATTTGTATGTTAAGCAAAGAGCGGAATTAGGTTTTCCTTTATTAAAAAACAAAGATTTGTAATGGGAAATAAATATTATAATAAAATAAAAGGAATTGAGAGAGGAAAAAGGTGTCAATAAACAATCAACAAATAAGAACATTTTTTTCCAATATATTTAAAACCGTAAAGCCTGAAAAGTTAAGAGAAGAAGCGGAAGGCAACGGATTTAACAAGACATTAAATGCATTTGATTTAATAATATTAGGAATAAGTGCAATAATAGGATGCGGAATATTTGTAATGATAGGTCCGGCAGTATGTGGAAGCCACGGAAATGTTGGAGCGGGACCGTCGGTAATATTGTCAATAATACTAGCGGCGTCGGCTTGTATATGTCCGGCGTTATGTTACGCGGAATTTGCATCAATGATACCCGTATCAGGAAGTGTATATACCTATACATACGCAACAATGGGAGAATTTGCCGCCTGGTTAATGGGATGGATATTAATGTTGGAATATGCAATAGGAGATATTACAATTGCAGTATTTATTTCAGTTAATGCAAGGTTTTGACAGGTATTTGCCGCAATGGCTTGTCAATCCTCCTATTTGGCTTGTAAATGACATACCGACAGCAATAGAAAAGTGTAAAATGATGGGAGCAAATCCTTGTGATGTACTTCCCGATTTTTTGGGAATACCCTTTAGCATTAATCTTCCTGCTATTTTTATAGTATTTATTTTAGGATTAATAATATTAAAAGGTATGAGAGAATCCACAAAAGCAGCAGCAATAATGGTGGTTATAAAACTTGTTATAATCAGTCTTTTTGTTATTGCGGGAATGTTTTATGTTAAACCCGCAAATTGGGTACCTTTTGCTCCCGGAGGATTTAACGCAATAATATTAAGTACATTTATTATATTTTATGCATATATAGGTTTTGATACGATTTCTACGGCTGCGGAAGAAACTAAAAATCCTCAGAGAAATCTTCCTATAGGTTTAATTGGTTCTCTTATAGTATGTTCCATTTTTTATGCTTTAGTAGCGATAACTTTTACCGGAATAATTCCTGTAGAGAAATATTCTGAAGTTGATGTACTGGCTCCGATAGCTTATGCCGTCAGGTTAATCAACCAGCCTTGGATTGCAGGATGGATATCTTTAGGAGCTCTTGCGGGTTTAACTTCCGCACTGTTAGTATTTCAATACGGAAACACAAGAATTTTGTATGCAATGTCAAGGGATAATTTTTTACCAAAATCATTGCAGAAGATGCACCCTAAATATAAAACACCTTATGTTACAACGTGGATTACAACAATTGTTGTAATGTTAGGATGTGTTTTCATGGATGCGAATGTTGCTGCGGAATTGTGTATTTTTGGTACTTTAGGCTGTTTTATCATGGTTAGTATAGGTGTTTTAATAATGAGAAAAACAAATCCTGAGATAAACCGACCGTTCAAAGTTCCTTTTTGTCCCTGGTTTCCCATAATAGGAATTATAATATGCGGATATTTAATAGTGCAGGCAATACCTCAATTATCTGTTTCTGCCATAATGTTTCCTGTTTGGTTAATTATAGGCGGCATTATTTATTTTTCGTACGGATACCGCAAAAACAGACAAGTTGAGAAAGAATACAATTTAATAACAGAACAAGAAGAAAAGAAGGAAGAAAATGAATGTATTAAATAAGTCAAAAATTAAATCATTTTTCTTCAATATATGTAAAACAGTCGATACAGACAGATTAATAGAGCATTCAAACAAAACCACTTTCAATAAATCATTAGGAGTATTTGATTTAATAATACTGGGGATAAGTGCAATAATAGGATGCGGAATTTTTGTTATGATTGGTTCAGCTGTATGCGGAACTGCAGATCATATTGGAGCAGGTCCTTCAGTTTTAATTTCCATTATTCTTGCAGCTATTTCCTGTATATGTCCGGCATTATGTTATGCGGAATTTGCATCAATGATACCCGTATCAGGAAGTGCATATACATATACATATGCAACGATGGGAGAATTTGCAGGTTGGATGATGGGTTGGATATTGATATTTGCCTATGCAATCGGAAATATTACCACTGCGGTAAGCTGGACGGAGTATTTATTTCAACTTTTACAAGGATTTGATAAATATTTACCGCCCTGGCTTATTAATCCTCCTATTTGGCTAATAAATGATGTTCCCGGAGCAATTGAAAAATGTCATAAGTTAGGTATCAATCCGGAAAACAGTATACCTCATATTTTAGGTATGCCTTTTAGTATAAATTTACCGGCACTTTTTATAGTATTGGTTATAGGCAGGGTTTTATACAAAGGAATGAAAGAATCATCAAAAATGGCAACCGTTATGGTTATAATTAAATTGGCAGTAATTATACTGTTTATAGCAGTCGGAATGTTTTATGTCAAGCCCGAAAATTGGGTACCTTTTGCTCCTTCGGGATTTAACGGAATTATTTTAAGCACTTTTATAATTTTCTATGCTTATCTTGGATTTGATGCTATTTCCACTGCGGCAGAAGAAACTAAAAATCCCCAAAAAACCTTACCAATCGGGATTATTGGGTCGCTTATAATTTGTTCGGTATTATATGGACTTGTTGCGGTTGTATTCACCGGAATAATTCCCGTTTCTATGTATAAAGAAGTTGATGTACTTGCTCCGATGGCACATGTAATAGCATTAATTCACCAACCCTGGATTGCGGGATGGATATCTTTGGGAGCTCTTGCAGGCTTAACTTCTGTGCTTTTGGTATTTCAATACGGAACAACCAGAGTATTGTTTGCAATGACAAGAGATAATTTTTTCCCTCCTTTTTTCAAAAAAATTCATCCGGTATATAAAACTCCTCACATAATTATATGGTGGACTACAGCTTTTGTAATGCTCGGATGCATATTCATTGATGCTCACGTCGCTGCCGAATTATGCATTTTTGGCACTTTTGGTTCATTTATAATTGTTTGTTTAGGTATAATCATTTTAAGAAAAACTGATCCGCAAAGGCAAAGACCGTTTAAAGTTCCTTTCTGTCCGTATCTGCCAATTTTTGGAATAGCTATTTGTATATATCTTATTTATCAGGCTGCAAAAACGCTTAAAGTTTCCGCAACACTTTTTCCTTTTTGGATTTTTTTAGGTGTAGTTTTATATGCTTTTTACGGATACAGGCAAAACAGAAAAGTAGAACGAGGTGAAATTTTAATTGAAGAAGAGGATGAGGACGCAAAACAAATAACAGATATTTTTTAAAAATTGTTGGGGTTTTTATGTTAAAAAAAATACATAATTTTTTACATTCTGCAAATTTTTTATGCTTTATAACCGCATTTTGGTCGGTTTCAGTTTTGCCCTATGCGTTACTTGTTCCGGAACCGATGTTTTTATCCGGTAGTATTTTTTCTTTAATAATTTTTTGGGGATTTTTTCTTATATTCAGATTCTCTTTTAAAAAATTTTTATATATGGATAACAATCTTGCAATATATTTATTTAGTTGGTTTTTATCCTCACTTTTGGTCTTGGGAAGAAACATATCTTTATTTGGTAAAATGGATTTTTCTTTTCCAGGAATGATAAAGTTTTTATTTATTACAACGGGCATATCTTTTCTGATTACTATATTTATAACTAACTTAACGGAGTTAATATATAATAAAAAGATATTTTTAATATTAGAAGACAGTAAAATAAGTCAATTTTTCAAAAGTAAAGTTTTTACAAAATCTTTTATAATAATTTTTTTATGCTGGCTGCCGGTATGGTTATGTTTTTTCCCCGGGATTTATGAATATGATGTTCCGTATCAAATGGAAGAAATGGTTCAAGGCAAGCTTTCTAATTGGCATCCTATATTACATACTTTGTATTTATATTATTCCGTATATGCCGGAAAAACTTTATTTCATAGTATTCAAACAGGTGTGTTTATTTACGTAATTTTTCAAATGATAATTTTAATTGCTATTTTATCATATTGCATACATGTTATGCAAAAGTGCAAGGCAAATGTTTCAATATTATTTTTTTCATTATTATTTTTCGGTTTATATCCGATTTTTCCGATATTTGCTTTTAGTACGACAAAGGACGTTATTTGGGGCGGAGGGTTATTGTTGTTTACTGTATTGGTAGTGGAAACTATTATTACAAAACAAAAATTAAATCCTTTAAAAATTATTTTGATGTTTTTATCCGTATTATTATTTCTTTTATTCAGAACGAATAGTATTATTATATTATTATTTTTATTTGTAATTTATCTTATTTTTGAAAGAAATAAATATAGGATAAGTGAAGTAATATTTTTTTCTGTTATTTTATATTTTATTCTGTTATTTGCAATATATCCCAAGTTAAATATAGAGCCGGTAAAAATAGAAGAACCTTTATCCGTGCCTTTACATCAAATATCAAGTGTAATGTATAAATATGAAGATTTTATTTCAGAAAAAGACAAAATAGAATATTATGATTTATTATTGGATAATACAGCTCTTAGCAGATATCATTTGAGGAATGTAGATTATATAAAGAATTTAGAATACAGTGATTGGACAAAAAGAATTTTTAACGCAAAAAAATTAAAAGAAAATCCCATTGAATATTTTAACTTATGGAAGAGAATATTCAAGAAATACCCAACGGAATATATTAATGCTTTTTTGAATTTAAATGTACCTTTTTGGTATCCTGACTATATTTATGAGTGTAGGGAGCATTCTCAAAATCCATATATATCGATACATAATTTACAAGATACGAAATATTGTTTAAAGGAAATAATACCGGAAAGCAGAATAATATATGATTTATTTTTTATAAATTATGTTGCGGATTTAACCAGCAAACCAATATATCAAAAGAATTTTGTGACATCGATATTATTTTCGACAGCATTACCTTGTTGGATATTATTATTCTGTATATTTTCAGTTATGATAAGAAAGAGAAATAATATGTTGTTGATATTGGCAATACCGATGGTAACAATAGTGATAAACATGTTTGCACCAACATATTTGTTAAGATATAATTTTTCGATAATATTAACGTTACCGATAATGATGTATATAATAAGCGGGACAGTTTCAGAAGGAAGTAAGGATAATACACAGGATAATATATTCAAATAATTAATTTTTTGTTAAAAAAGAATGAAAATTAAAAAAATTATTATATAAATAAATAGAAAGGTTATTATATAGGAGGAAATCTAAAATGAGTATCAGACCATTAGCAGATAAGATAGTGATAAAAGTAATTGATGATGAAGAGCAAACATCAGGAGGAATATTTATACCTGATAGTGCGAAAGAGAAGCCGCAAAAAGGAGAAGTAATTGCGGTAGGAGCGGGGAAGACTCTGGATAACGGAGAGAGAGAACCAATGGAAGTAAAAGTTGGAGAAACAGTTTTATATGCAAAATATGCAGGAACAGACATCAAAATTGATAACCAAATGTATAAAATACTTTCAATAAGAGATGTTTTAGGTATTTTAGAATAGATAAAAAATATTTTAACAGGAGAAATATAAAATGGCTAAGAAAATAGTTTTTAATGAAGATGCACGCAAAGCATTAATGAGAGGAATAGATGCAGTTGCAGACACAGTAAAAATAACACTTGGACCGAAAGGTAGAAATGTTATATTAGAAAAGAAATTTGGTTCACCGCAAATTGTAAATGACGGTGTAACAATAGCAAAAGAGATTGAACTTGAAGACGGATTGGAAAATGCAGGAGCCCAGCTTTTAAAGGAAGTTTCTTCAAAGACGAATGATGTAGCAGGAGACGGAACGACAACAGCATCAGTTTTAGCCCAGGCTATAGTAAGAGAAGGATTAAGAAACTTAACGGCAGGAGCAAATCCAATCGGAATCAAGAGAGGTATGAATAAAGGTGTTGAAATGGCGTTAGAAGCTATAAAGAAAATGTCAACACCTGTAGATTCAAAGGAAAAATCGGCACAAGTAGCAACAATTTCAGCAGGGAATGACAATTCAATCGGAGAATTAATTGCCGATGCAATGGATAAAGTAGGTCACGACGGAGTTATAACCGTAGAAGAATCGAAATCAACGGGAACTAATCTTAAATTGGTAGAAGGTATGCAATTTGATAAAGGATATATTTCTCCGTACTTTATAACAGATGCAGAGAGAATGGAAGCTGTTTTAGAAGATGCATATGTTCTTTGTGTAAACAAGAAAATCAATTTAATATCTGATTTGGTTCCGATATTGGAGCAAGTTGCCCGTGACGGACGTTCATTGTTGTTGATTGCGGAAGATGTTGAAGGAGAGGCATTAGCGACATTGGTAGTTAACACAATGAGGAAAGTTTTAAGAGCGGTTGCGGTTAAAGCACCTGGATTTGGAGACAGAAGAAAGGCAATGTTGGAAGATATTGCTATTTTAACCGGTGGACAATTATTTACGGAAGAGTTAGGAATTAAACTTGAAAATGTAACAGTACAAATGTTAGGACAGGCAAAAAGGGTTACTGTTACGAAAGATAATACGACAATTGTTGTTGGTGATGAACATAAAAATGCAGTTGCAGACAGAGTAAAATTAATTAAGAGACAAATAGAAACTTCAGACAGTGAATATGATAAAGAAAAGCTTCAAGAAAGGCTTGCAAAATTGGCAGGCGGAGTTGCCGTAATTGAAGTTGGTGCAGCTTCGGAAGTTGAACTAAAAGAAAAGAAACTAAGAATAGAAGATGCTTTAAATGCTACAAGAGCGGCAAAAGAAGAGGGTATAGTTCCTGGTGGAGGAGTTGCATTGGTAAGAGTTATGCAAAGTCTTTCGGAAAAACTTGAAACGACAAAATTTGATTCTGATGATGAAAAAATCGGATTTAGAATTATGTTAGATTCTTTACATATTCCACTTAAACAAATAGCAGATAATGCCGGATTAAAAGGTGAAGTAGTTGTAGAAGAAGTAAAGAAACTGCCGATAACAGAAGGTTATGATGCATTGAAAAACGAATATACAGATATGTTAAAAGCAGGAATTGTAGATCCGGCGAAAGTTACACGTTCAGCTCTTGAAAATGCAGTATCAGTAGCATCTATGTTATTGACAACAGAGGCAGCGGTTATAGACATTCCGGAAAAGAAAGGATGTTCTCCTGCAATGCCTGATATGGGCGGTATGGGAGGTATGGGCGGTATGATGTAATCATTTCCGTTCATTGTATAACTCAAATAACAAAAACCGGCAAATTGTCTGCCGGTTTTTTTAATTTTTTATTGATTATTGTATAATCTGCATTTCACTGTATGATTTTTAGAAATGAATACATAATCCGGATTAATTTTTTCACATCCGTTGAAACAAACCGGGCATCTTGTATGAAATTTACATCCTAAAGGAAGATTTTTAGGAGAAGGGACATCACCTTTTAACAAAATTTTTTCTTTTAAATTATTTTTTGTTATAACAGGTACGGCATTTAACAGAGCTTTTGTATAGGGATGTTTAGGATTTTCAAACAAGTCTTTATTGTCAGCAAGTTCAACAATTTCTCCGAGGTACATCACTGCTGTTCTGGTACAAATATGGCGAACAATGCTTAAATCATGAGATATAAATAAAATTGTCAAATTTAATTTTTCTTTTAAATCTTTTAAAAGATTAATTATTTGAGCACGAATACTGACATCCAAAGCACTTACCGGTTCATCTGCCACTATAAATTCCGGATTTAAAATTATAGCGGATGCGATGCAAATTCTTTGTCTTTGACCGCCTGAAAATTCATGAGGATAATAAGAAAGTGAATTTTTGTCTATACCTGTAAGTTCGCAAACGTGTTCTATTTTAGAATTAATTACATTTTTATTTTTTTCACCGTGAACGATTAGCGGTTCTTTTAATATGTCGTATATTGTCATTCTGGGGTTCAAACTTGAATATGGATTTTGAAAAATCATTTGAGCAGATTTACGAAAAGTTTTCAGATTAATTTGTTTAACAATATTTTTACCTTGATATAAAATTTGTCCTGAAAAACTGTTTTCAAGCAATAAAACACACCTTCCCAAAGTAGATTTTCCGCATCCGGATTCACCTACCAATCCTAAAATTTCTCCTTTTTTTATATTAAGAGAAACATTATTAACAGCATAAATAAAATCAGAACTATTTTTATCGAAAGCCGATTTTATGGGATATTTTTTATATAAATTTTTTATTTCGACCAAATTTTCCATAAGAAAATTATACATTAACTTAAAAAAAATTATATTAGCCCAAAAAAATTTTTTTTAAGTTATAAAGATATACTAATATTTTTATTGAACGGATAAAGTTTTTAAGATATCTACAATTCTTTTTGAAGCGAGGCCATCACCATAAGGATTTACAGCTTCAGACATTTTTTTATAAGCTTGTTGATTGTTTAACAAAATATTAGCTTCATCAAATATTTTATCACAATCAGTACCCACAAGTTTTACTGTTCCAAATTCCACAGCTTCCGGTCGTTCGGTTGTTTTTCTTAACACTAAAACAGGTTTTCCAAGAGAAGGAGCTTCTTCCTGGACGCCTCCTGAGTCTGTTAAAATAAGACAGCTATGTTTCATTAGAGTTGAAAATGGTGCATAGTCTTGAGGTTCTGTAAGAATAATTCTATCTTTTCCGCCCAAAATTGAATAAACTGTATTTTTAATATTTGGATTTGGATGAACGGGATAAACAACTTGAATATCAGGATTTTGTGCAATTAATTTTAAAATGGCATTACAAATATTTTTAATAGGTTCGCCAAAGTTTTCTCTTCTGTGAGCAGTAACAAGAACTGTTCTTTTTGATAAATCAAGACCGAGGTTAGAAATATCGGCTTGTTTATTTTGAACAATGTACAAAAGTGCATCAATAACGGTATTGCCGGTTTTATAGATATGATTTACAGAAATATTTGATAATTTTAAATTTTCAACGGAAGTATCAGTCGGAGCAAAATGGTATTCACAAATTGAATCGGCAAAAACTCTGTTTATTTCTTCAGGGAAAGGATTATATTTGTCAAAAGTTCTAAGTCCTGCTTCAACGTGACCGACAGGAATTTTAGCATAAAAAGCGGATAATGCCGCTGCCATTGAAGTGGTTGTATCCCCGTGAACCAAAACTATATTGGGATTTTCATTTTCAAAGATATCTTTTGTTTTAATAAGTACATCAGATGTAACAGACCATAAGTTTTGATTAGCTTTCATAATATTCAAATCATAATCAGGTTTTATGTTAAATAATTTCAGTACGGAATCTAACATTTCTCTGTGTTGAGCAGTAACACAAACAATACTTTCAAAAATATCCGGAAATTTTTCCAATTCTTTAATGACAGGAGCCATTTTAATTGCTTCCGGACGAGTTCCGAATACCGTTAAAACTTTTATTTTTTTCATAATAACCTGCTTTCGATAAGTATAATATATAAACATTTTAAATATTAGATAAAGAAGTGTCAAAAATTTTGTAAAACTTGATTATTCAACGATAATAAAAGTAACAAATATTATAAAAATTGTTTTTTTCAAAGTAAATTATTATTATAAGATTATGAGAATTATAGGAATTGACCCCGGAACAGCCATAGTAGGATATGGAATAATAGATTTTAACAAAGAAGAAAGTAAATTAATTACTTCCGGTTCAATCCAAACGGAAAAAGGTAAACCGGATTCAACAAGATTATATGAAATACATCAGGATTTGAAGTTGATAATAAAGAAATATGAACCCAAAGTTGCCAGTGTAGAAAAATTATTTTTTTTTAAAAACCAAAAAACGGTAATATCTGTTGCACAAAGCAGAGGAGTAATATTATCCGTATTGGAAGGAGAAAAAATAGAAATATTTGAATATACGCCAATGGAAATAAAATTGGCAATAACCGGATACGGAAGAGCAACAAAAACACAAGTAGCAGAAATGGTAAAAAAGATGATAAAATATGAAAAATTTCCAAAGTTAGATGATACGGCAGATGCTATAGCAGCGGCAATATGTCATAATATAAACTACGGAGTTATAAATGTTTGAAGATATAAAAAAATTATTCATTTTTTCATTAATTTTCGGAGCGGTCAACGGTCTTATAGCGTTGATACCAATAGCAGGTGTAATAATTTTTTTAATGATGCTTTTTTGTTCCTCATTTATAATAATGAGTTTTCTAAAAAAGTCAGGATACATAATAAATACTAATGAACAAACAGGTTTATTGTATGGAGCATTATCAGGATTTTCAGGATTTATAGGTTTTTCAATAATATTTTTACCTTGTTCATTTGTTTTGTCAATAATATTCAAAGAATCCTATTATACTGGAATAGGAATGATATTAAAAAACGGATTTTCACTGACAATAACATTAATCATATTCATAGGAATATTATGTGCAATGATGAATGCATTTTCAGGATTAGCATCAATATATTTTTTCAACAGCGAAAACAATAAAAAATAATTTAGCGAAAAGTTAAAGAAGGAAAAGAATAATGGAATTTAAATCAAAAATAAAAACAATAGAATGGATAAATAATAAATCGAGAATGATAGATCAAAGACTTTTGCCGAAAGAATTTAAGATAATAGAAATAACAGATAGTGAAGGAATGTATAAAGCAATAAAAGAAATGATAGTAAGAGGAGCACCGGCAATAGGTATTGCCGGTGCACACGGAGTTGCTCTTGCTGCTATGGAAGCAAATAAATTTTGTAATGACAGACAATCTTTTAATAAAACAGTTAAGCAAAAATCTGATTACCTTAAAAGTTCCCGACCAACCGCCGTTAATCTTATGTGGGCAATAGATAAACAGTTGGAAATATTATCCGAAAACGGTTCTTCTTCTCAAATTACTGATAAACTTATACAAAATGCAATAAAGATGGAAAATGAAGATATTGAAATTAACAAAAAAATCGGACAATACGGTGCCAAAATTGTTCCCCAAAGTGCAGCAATATTAACTCACTGCAACGCAGGTGCTTTAGCAACGGTTGGTTACGGTACTGCATTAGGAGTAATCCGTTCCGCCTATGCTAAAGACCCTACAATAAAGGTATTTGCCGACGAAACACGCCCCAGACAACAAGGTGCAAGACTAACTACTTGGGAACTTACGGAAGATGGTATCGACACAACTTTAATTACCGACGGTATGTGTTCTTATTTTATGAGCAAAAAAATGATTAATTTGGTAATTACAGGTGCCGACAGAATTGCTTCCAACGGTGATACAGCAAATAAAATAGGAACTTATACCGTTGCTATTGCAGCTAAATACCATAAAATTCCATTTTATATCGCTGCTCCACTTTCAACCATTGATTTAACAATTCCTTGCGGTGAACAAATACCCATTGAAGAAAGAAATCACGATGAAGTTACTCATATAAACGGCGATTGGATTTGTTCTCCAAAAGTTAACATTATAAATCCGGGATTTGACGTTACACCAAACGAACTAATTTCAGGTATAATTACAGAAAAAGGCATTTTGTATCCGCCTTTCAATGAATCTATAAAAAAAGTTTTTGAACAAAAATAATTAAAAATCCCAATTTAATTGGGATTTTTAATTATTCATTATTATCTATGTTTAGTTTTGTTTGTGCAATCGATTTATCGACAGCTTCTTCAACTGCTTTATCAATCGGATCTTCATTTTGGCCGATAATTTTATTTACGGTAATCACACTGTCATTTTCTTGAAGATTTTGAATTTTTACACCCGTTGCAGGTCTTCCTTGGCGAGAGATATCTGCCGCATTAATTCTGGTTACTACACCATTAGCAGTTACAACCATAATATCATCTTTTTCATTTACAATAGTTAAAGCAACAAGTCTTGATTGAGATGACTTGAATTTGGTAGCAATCAGACCTATACCGCCTCTGTTTTGAGATCTGAATTCCGAAAGTTTTGAACGTTTACCGAACCCGTCAGATGTTACTACAAGCAAATCAGCATCATAATCTGCAGGAACAATATCAGAACCTATGATTTTATCACCCTCACGTAATTTCATAGAATTTACGCCTCTTGCACTTCTTCCGAGAGGACGAAGTTCTGAAACGGCAAACCTTATAGCCATACCGCAGCTTGTTCCGATAATTATTTCATCATTATTTTTTGCAACTTTTACCCAATTTAATGTATCTCCTTCTTCCAGACCGATTGCTATAATACCGTTTCTTCTAATGCTTGCAAAATTATCAAGTTCAATTCTTTTAATGTACCCTTTCTGTGTAAGCATAATTAAATTGGTATCATGAGAAAATTCTTTAACCGGAACAACAGCTGTAATTTTTTCTCCTTGTTCAATAGGAAGAATGTTGACAATAGGAAGCCCTTTTGATTGTCTTGAACCTTCCGGAAAATCATAAACATTAAGACTGTATACAGTTCCCTTATCAGAGAAAAACAGAACTTTATCATGCATCATAGCAGTAAAGAAGTGTCCGACATCATCATCTTCTTTTGTTTTTATACCGCCTTTACCCCTTGTTGCACGGTTTTGACGTTCAAACGTATCTAAAGAAATTCTCTTAATATATCCCTGCTGAGTAATAAATACTGCCATAGGAATATTAGGAGTTAAATCTTCAATAGTCATTTCATTAGCTTCGGGAAGAATTTGCGTTTTTCTTTCGTCCCCATATTTTTCCTTATCTTCACGAAGTTCTGATTTTATTATATTTAAGACTTTTTGTCTGTCAGATAAAATTTCTTCATACTCTTTGATTTTTACCTGCAAATTTTCATATTCGGCTTTAAGTTTATCTTGCTCCAAACCTGTTAACCTTCTTAATTGCATTTCAAGAATTGCATTAGATTGATCAATATCAAGACCAAATCTTGTCATCAAGCCAATACGAGCTTCATCTGTGGTTTTGGAACTTTTAATAAGATTGATAACTTCATCAAGACTGCCTAAAGCAATTAATAAGCCTTTTAAAATATGCGCACGCATCTTTGCTTTTTTTAAGAAAAATAAGGTTCTTCTCGTAACAACAGAAACTCTGTGTTCAATAAACTCATTCAAAACATCAATCAAATTCATTAATCTTGGTTGTTTGCCGGCTAAAGCAAGCATATTTACACCAAAAGACAAAGTTAGCTGAGTGTGTTTGTACAAATTATTTCTGACAACTTCAGGTTTTGCATCACGTTTTAATTCAATGACAATACGCATACCATCCCTGTCAGATTCGTCACGGAGGTCGGAAATTCCGTCAATACGTTTATCACGAACCAATTCAGCAATTTTTTCAATAAGAGCAGCCTTATTAACCTGATAAGGAATTTCAGTAACAACAATAGCCGTTCTTGCTTGTCTGCCGGCAGTACCCGGGATTTCTTCCATAGCAGAAACCGCAGACATTTTAACAGAACCTCTGCCAGTTTCATAAGCCTGTTTTATATCGTTCATACCAATGATATTTGCGGCAGTAGGGAAATCCGGACCTTTAATATATTGCATAATTTCCGTAACAGTCATATTGGGATTGTCAATTAATGCAATTGTACCGTCCACAATTTCGCAAAGGTTATGAGGAGGTATGTTTGTAGCCATACCGACAGCAATACCGCTAACACCGTTTAATAAAAGCATCGGGAGTCTGACAGGCAAAACCGACGGTTCCTGCAAAGAACCATCAAAGTTTGGCTCAAAATCAACAGTTTCACAATCTATATCAGCTAACATAGATTGAGTAATTTTATGCATACGAGCTTCTGTATAACGCATTGCAGCTGCACCGTCGCCATCAACCGAACCAAAATTTCCATGCCCGTCAACCATAAGATATCTGGTAGAAAAATCTTGTGCCATTCTGACTAAAGCCTCATAAACTGCAGAATCACCGTGAGGGTGATATTTACCAAGTACTTCACCGACAATTCTTGCACATTTTTTAAACGGCTTATCAGGAGTCATACCGAGTTCATTCATAGAAAAAAGAATACGTCTGTGAACAGGTTTTAAACCGTCACGCACATCAGGAAGTGCTCGCCCAACAATTACCGACATTGCATAATCTATATAAGAACGCTTCATTTCATCACGAATATTAACCGGAACTATTTTTCCGTCCGCAAATAAATTATTTTGAGCCAAAATAACCTCCCCTAACTCGCATTCTGTCTTTTTATTCACCAGGATATTTATGCCTGATTATATTGTCTTTACTATATTTTAGCACAAGTATGGTATAAGGCAAATTTATTCACTTTTGCTTAACATTTCAAATATTAAGAATGTAACAATTTTTCAAAAAATTGAAATCCGATATATTGATATATACTTTATATATATGTAAGGTAGAGGGAGATAAAAAATGGTAGTGGATTTAAATATGGATTTAGAAGCACGTTTGGCAAATATGTACAAATCGATGGTGGAGCCTGAACAAAAAACCGTACAAGAAAGAAAACCTCTGTCGCCGGATGAATTTTGGAGCGGTATGAGAATGGTTGCAACAAATAATCAAGCGTTAATTAAATATCAAACAAAATAAATTATAAATAAAAAATAATATAAAACAGTAAAGTATGTTTTTATTATTCTGAAAAATTTTTATCCCCCCCTATATCAATTATTTATGCCTGATTTTAATCAGGTTTTTTTTATTTTTAACAGATTTAAATAATATCTGACTGACGAAATAAAAATTTAATCCGACTCAACAAACATATTACAATTAGGCAAAAATATGCCGCTATCCTTTTTGAAAAAAACTTAAATAACTGTGAACATATCGTGAACATTTAGCTTTTAAGATAACGGCAAAATTAAAAATATAATTCTGAAACCCTTGAGTTTCTTAGTTTTTAAAGTGGTACCCCCAAGCGAATTCGAATCGCTGCCGCCTCCGTGAAAGGGAGGTGTCCTAGGCCACTAGACGATGGGGGCTTATGAACCTATATCATTAATATATGATAACCATAATTTTATGTCAACCGATTTTTTGTTTTATTTGTATTTTAAAAAAAACAAATACTTCTTTATATACTGATTAGTTCGGTAAGTATTTATTCAAAAATACCACTTATTCTTTTTCTATAAGGAGATATTTCCGTGTTTACATTTACCGATTATAAAAAAATCGAATTCATAAAATTGATAGAACTTGCACAAAAAAATGATTATAAAGCTTTGGAAGAAATTATCAAACGTGAACAAGACAAAGTATATATGACTTTTTTCTATTTATGTCCGGATTGTGATGATTTAGCGGATTTAACACAAGAAGCTCTCTTTAAAATGTGTCGGGGATTAAAATCTTTAAAAAATCCTAAATCTTTTAGAGGATGGTTAAATAAAATTATTTCAAATATTTTTTATGACAAACTCAGAAAAAAACAAAACAATCCACAATGCATTTCCACTGACGAAACTCAACAAGAAGGAAGTTTACAAGTATGTCAAATTTGTGATCCTTGTCCTTGTCCCGATGAAAAAACTCTAAATAAAGAAGTTAATCAAATAATTAAAGATATGATTATTAAACTTCCCGCTCACTTTAGACTGGTTACGGTTCTCAGAGAAATTGGCGGGTTAAGTTATGAAGAAATTGCAAAAGTTACAGGTGTGGAACTCGGAACTGTTAAATCAAGAATTAACAGAGCAAGACATAAATTAAAAGAGTGTCTTGAACCATATTTTACCAATAATTAAGGAGATATTGTGAATAATTTAAATTGCGAAAATATAATAAATATTTTACCCAAATATATTGATAATACTGTCGATAACAATGATGCCATAAATATAGAAAAACATCTTTGTATTTGTCCTGATTGTTTTGAAAAATATGTTTCTCTTAAAAATCTTTCAGATAAAATTAAGGCAGCATTTGACAATATTAATGAAGAAGATTTTCAATATGAAGAAAAATTTTTTAAAAATAATATTTGTGCTTACCTTGATAATGAATTGGATAAAGCGGATTTGTTTGCTTTCAATTGTTATATTGCAAAATCTGATAATGCAAAAAAAGAAATTGATAATATGCGGCATTTTGAAGAAATTTTAAAATTGAACATTGAAAAAAATAAAAAAATTCTATGCGATGATTTATCTAAAAAAATAGTTGACGATTTTAAAAAAAATTCACAGGAATATCTTTACGATTTATATGTAAAAGCTGCTTTAATAGCATCTGTATTTGTTCTGCTGACTTTTTTTGCCGGATATTTTTCTTTTCCTGAAAATGTTAAAAAATTTACTAATATAACTTCTCATATTATTG
>CANQLA010000006.1 GCA_947624605.1 Candidatus Gastranaerophilales bacterium
AGGCAATGTCGGTAATCCGGGACCTGGAAATCCGAATGGAATACCCGGTATTGATGCCATCCGAGAGCCTGATTTCGGTCCGTATATGCGGGAACTTCAAAACAGAATAAAGAGAAATTGGGATCCTCCCAAAGGACAAGAAAGCAGACGGGTAGTGTTATTATTCAGAATTGCTCGTGACGGAAGGCTTTTAAACGTTAGTGTGTCAAAATCATCAGGACTGGCTTCCGCAGATAATGCTGCTTTAGCGGCTGTAAAACTGACGGCTCCTTTTAAACCCTTGCCTCCGGAGTTCAAACAAAATTCTGTTGATATCCAATTTACATTTGATTATAACGTATTTAGTGCAAAAAAATATTAATCAAAAAACGTATTACAGAAAGAGGAAACAAAAATGGATCTATTATTAAATTCAATAAAAATGGATTGGCCGGTACTTTTACCGATATTGATTTGTTCAATTTTAACATTAGCGGTTGCGATTAACCGATTTGTATTTTTCGGAAAGAATAAACGAGATGTTGTTTTGTACATTCCTAAACTTCAAAGGGAACTTTCCAAAAACAATCTTGAAGGAGCAAATGACATAAGCCAGCAAATGGGTGGAGTAACGGGTGAGGTAACTGAAGAAGCGGTAAGAATATTTGCCGAGCAGAAAAAAGGTTTTTCGAGATCATTTGATATAGCTGCTGCATTAGCAACCAGAAAGTTGGAGAAGCATTTGACAATTTTGGCTACTATAGGTGGTGTATGTCCGTTTTTAGGATTATTCGGTACGGTTGTTAGAATTTTATTCACATTTCAGGATTTAGCACAAGCCGGAAATCAATCAGCGGCGGTTGCTTATGGTATAGGTTCCGCATTAATTGCTACGGCATTCGGTTTGGGTGTTGCAATTGTGGCGGTAATTCTTTACAACTATTTCCAATCTACTGTTGCAAGATATGATGATGATTTCCAACTTATTAAATTATTATTCTTATCATTTGCGGATTCTGAAGATGAAACATCGAAGAACTTTCAGCCAAATGTAGCATTATAAAATCATCGGAATAAAGAACAATGGCAATGAATATATCATCAAAATCAAGAAAAAAAGCTGTTTTTTCAGAAATTAACATAACACCTTTAACGGATATTTTTTTGGTGCTGCTTATCATAATGATGGTTGTAGCTCCAATGTTCCAATCCAATATTGAAGGTATAACCATTCCCGAAATTAATAGCGGATTAACGGTTGAAGAAAAAGCGGTAACAGTTTCAATCACTAAAGAAGGAAATTATTACCTGAATGGTGAACCCACAAGTTTGGAAGAACTTTCGCAACAACTTGTTAAACTGAAAAGCACGCTCAAAAAACCTGAAGTTTTGGTAAAGGCAGATACGGATGCCAAAAGTAAAGAGATTTTACAGGTTATGAGAGCTGCAAAAAATGCAGAATATGAAAAGTTGACGGTTGCAGGAGAACCCTTAAGCAGAAAAGAACAAAATAAACTTAATAATACCGCAAGAAAGCATACTGCCGTATATAATAAAAATTCATCAAAAAATATTCAAAAAACGGATAAATTTGTTCAAAAACCTGATGTTGAAAAAAATCAAACGGACTTTTCAAATACGGATTGGGAGGAATAATGGCAAGACAATCAAGAAAGGTATTCAGCGATATAAATATAACTCCGCTTACCGATATTTTTCTTGTTTTATTAATCATTATGATGGTTATAGCACCGTTATTAGATCAACAGGGATTATCCTTAACAGTTCCGGATAATGTGGATTCTGATATGGTAAAAGAGAGCAAAACGGTTAATATTTTGATAGATAATCAAGACAAATTTTTTATTAATGATAAAGAAATATCCGCTGAAGAACTCGAAAATACTATCAGACAAGAGATAAAGAATAACCCAGAAGGTGTAATAATACAAACAAGTGAAGAAACTACCAACGGAGCAATGGTAAAAGCAATGGATTCAGCAAGAAATGTTGGTGTTACGGCAATTTCAGTTTCTGAAATTTAATGTTTGAGATTTTTAATTATTTCTTCGGTAAAATCACTTGTAGAAGCATTCCCTCCCAAATCACAAGTCAAGATTTTACCTTCACGCAACGTTTTTAACAAAGCATTTTCGATTTTTTCTGCCGAGGAATAATCTCCAATATATTTAAGCATTTCAATAAAACTTAATAAAAGAGCTGACGGATTAGCTTTATTTTTACCTGCAATATCCGGAGCAGAACCATGAACCGGTTCAAAAACAGCATAATTATCGCCTATATTTGCTCCTCTGGCAAGTCCCAAACCTCCTGTCAAACCGGCTGTTAAATCGGAAACTATATCTCCGTATAAGTTAGGAAGCACAAGCACATCAAATTTTTCCGGATTTTGAACAAGTTGCATACAAAGATTATCAACCAAGATTTCTTTATATTCAATATTGGTATAATTTTGAGCAATTAGTCTGCAACAATCCAAAAATAATCCGTCTGAAAATTTGCAAATATTAGCCTTTGTTACTGCCCAAACAGTTTTTCTTTTATTGTTAACAGCATATTTGAAGGCAAAATCAGCTATTTTTTCCGAAGCCTCTCTTGTAATAATTTTTATGCTTTCAGCTGTATTTTCATCTGCCATTCGTTCAATGCCGGCATATAAATCTTCGGTATTTTCACGGACAACTACTATGTCAACATTTGAAAAAGGCGTCTTAATCCCTTCAAAATTTTTACAAGGTCTTAAATTAGCATATAAATTCAATTCTTTCCTTAATTGAACATTAACGCTGCGGAAGCCTTTGCCTATGGGTGTTGTAACAGGAGCTTTCAAAGCAATTTTATTTTTTTTTACGGAATCAATAACTCTTGAAGGAAGAGGAGTTCCTTCTTTTTCAACAACTTCGGAACCGGCAGTTTGAATTTCCCAATTTATATTGACATTTGCGGCAGATGCAATTTGTATGACGGCATTACTGATTTCAGGACCGATTCCGTCACCGTTAATTAAAGTTATTGTTCTCATTTTTAATTCCTCGTTTCATAAAATTATACAACTCTTTTAATGCAGCTTTTGCAAATATAAGTTTCATTATCCTTCTGTGTAACACTTTTGGCTGACGAATTTCAATTACTTTTACATCATTTTTGTCAGCAATACCAACATACATCAAACCGACTGGTTTTTGAATACTTCCTCCGGCAGGTCCTGCAATTCCGGTAGTTGCTATGGCATAATCACTTTTAGTTGTTTTTAATAAACCGACAGCCATTTCTTTTGCTGTTTGTTCGCTTACGGCTCCATATTTATTTATGGTATTTTCGGAAACGTTAAGAATTTTTACTTTTGCTTCATTTGAGTAAGTTACAAAATTTGCAAAAATATAATCCGAACTTCCTGAAATATCCGTAAGTAAAGAACTTATTAATCCTCCGGTACAAGATTCCGTTACAGCAATTGTTTTACCGTGAGTTTTAAGAAAATTACCTACAATGTATTCCTGGTTATTGTTTATAATTTCCAAGATTTTTAAAAAGTTAATGAATATTTTAAACATTAGTATGTAGGAACATCAACTCCTTTAAGAAACATAAGATTTATTGTTTCACCCTGGCTTAAAGATATATCATTTCCCTTTTTAAAAATATCAACAATTTCATCTCCGATAAGATAAAGTCCTGCACAAGGTATGGAAATAACAGAGCTTACAGGTGTTAAAACATATTTTGGCCATCCGTTCCAAGCTACCTCACCCGTGGTTATTCCCCATTTTGTCATATTGGCAATTATTTTACCCGCATTTTCAACGTTTTGTTTACTTGCTGTTTTATAATTTCCACCATAGCCTAAACCACCGTCTATAGTTAAAATCTCCGAAGAATGCATAGCCAAAGAAACCGGAATTTGGTTTCCTGTAGGACTTACAATATGATCAAACTTAACGTAAACAACGGCATCTTTTGAT
The DNA here is from genome assembly GCA_947624605.1 of Candidatus Gastranaerophilales bacterium. Lineage (GTDB taxonomy): Bacteria > Cyanobacteriota > Vampirovibrionia > Gastranaerophilales > Gastranaerophilaceae > RUG841. The sequence goes on from CANQLA010000006.1 coordinate 3,963, forward strand.
AACATTTTTTTAGGTGTAACTTGTTTAACAGAACCTCTGATAACGGTACCTTTCGGCAAAATCATTTTGTCTGCCGCCATTATATCCGCTATTGTTACTGCATCAAAACGATCGTATTCTTGAGATTTTGCACTATCAATTAAATCTGTCGTTTTGACAGCGATAACGGTACCTGCAGGAATATGTTCGCTGCTAATATCAGCCTTTAAGGGACCTGCTGAAGCGGATAACACGTTCATAAAACTTAAAATAAATAAAATTGTCAGTAATCTTTTCATTATATTCAATCTCCGTTTTGTAAATCTGTAACAGTAGTTTTTCCAAACTTAGCCGATAAATCATCTATATGATGAAGTACGTAAACATATGGTTCTAAATCTTTTTGCCCTAAATCAATAATAGAACCCCAATCACTCCTTCCGTGGTGAGCGGCTATCATTTTGGCTATCCTTGTAAAACCTGATGTTATAAAAGTTGTAAATCCCCATTGTGAATGAGAAATCCACGTTTCATAAAAACCTTGGGTATAATCGATTATACCTGAATCCGTATTTATTTCATATTCAAAAATTTTACCTAAATCATGAATTATAGCTGCTGCTACAACTTCATCCCGATTGAGCTTTTTTTCAAAAATATCAACAACTTTGTCTGCTATATTCATACATTCAAAAGAATGCTCCAGCAGTCCGCCAAGATAATTATGATGCATCAATTTTGCCGCCGGAGAAATCTTGAATTTTTCTTCGTTCTTTGATATTAAGTCGGTTATAAAATCTCTTAATTTTTCATCTTTAAATTGGGTTATACGATTACATATTCTGCTGAATAATTCGTTTCTTTCCTGTTCGGATAATCCGAATTTTGCTTCTTCAACCAATTTTACATCTGAAACCAAACAGTTATTATATTTTTCGCTAAAAGATCCCTGTAAAATTTGAATTTTATTTCCGGAACGAAAAATCTTTTCGTTGAGTCTGTTTATGGTTTCTTCCCACATAATACAGTTTAGTATAGAGTTGTTATTAAGATTTCTTACTTGCAATTTACCCATTTTAGTACCTGCTTTAGTATCGCCGACCGAATAAATTATAATTTCATAAATTGCTTTCAGATCCAGCATAATTAATCCTCTTTTCCTATAAAATTAAGTATAACATTTTTACTGTTTTTTTGATAATTCTTAAATATTTATTCCATTATATCGCCGATTTTAAGGGAATTTTTCATATAAAGATTTGTAAACAATTTGCTGTGTTTATAAATTTTTAAATCAGAAAATTTCATAATTTTGCCATTTCCGCAGATAACAGAAATGCTATTTTTATCGTAATCAACAAGCATTGCCGCTTTTGGGGAAGTTTCTCCGATAATTTCGTGTTTATTGAATGTAAAGAATACATTTTTATGAGGAATATAACATTTAAACCAGGGAGTAAAAGCTCTAATCCTTCTGTCTATTGATTCTGCTGTATGTTCAAAATTTAAAAGTAAGTCTTTTTCAGAAATTTGAGGCTGATATGAAGCCAATTCATTTTTTTGGTTAACCGGTACAATCATTTGAGATTCCATTTGCAAAAGTAATTCACCGACCATTTGACCTGCTGTTTTTGAACAACGGGATTTTAAAGATTCTCCGGTATCGTCCGGTTTAATTGCAATTTCTTTTTGCATAAGAATAGCTCCGGTGTCATAATTTTCATCTGCAAGATGAAAACTTACTCCCGTTGATTTTTCGTTGTTTAAAATAACCTGGGCATAAGGATTTGGACCTCTGTATTTTGGTAAAAGGGACGGATGACAATTTATCGTTGCTATTTTGGGAACATCTATTGTCTTTTTGGAAAATTTTTCTCCCCAAGATGCGATAAACACAATATCTGTATTTAGTCTGATTAACTCTTTTCTGAATTTCTCGCTGTTTACACTGTTTGCATTTATTTCATACAAACCGTAGCCTGAAATAAAAGATTTATCTTTTCCGGGAAGAATAATATCTTTGGTTTTCAGAAAAAATTTATTATATTTAACTTTTTCATATCTGAAAACACCAACGGGATTATATCCGCTTGAAATACATCCGGATATAATATTTGCAAACATTTGTCCGTATCCGACAACTACCACTTTTGTCATCTTTTATCCTTATTAAATCTTTGTTTATGCTTGCATAATTATTTTTTTCCTCATAAAATATAATTCGATTATACTAAATGGTATGAAAAAGTACAATTGAAAATCAATATTAAAATCCCCTAAATAATATGAAAGGTTATTATAACCAAAAATACGACAATTTAAGTATTTCAATTAAACTATAAAAATATTAAAATACTTTTATCAAAAAGGTTAAGAGAGAAATGGTTTTAGAAAACGAATTTACAGGATTAAATAATTCAAGGCAGTCATCAGTTGCATTAGAAAGAATAAATGATGTATCTGCTCATATGCTTTCACAGTATAATGACTTTAAAAATTCAAGTGAAAATGCCTGTGAAGTATTTGCAAAAATTTATGAAAATATGTATTCTGTTACGGATTATTTCAGACAAACATTTGCTGCCAGAGGTGTATCGGTAGACAATATAAGATGTGAAAAAGATGATAATACTCAATCAATATTAATGACTGTGTTATGGCAAAAGGTCGGTTTTACTATGTTTTTAAACAAAAAGCCTTTAGCTCTTCATCGTCAGGACGGGAAAAAAGTTATTTGTCAGCGAATACTTGCCACTAAAGGTGATTGTATAAAACTTATTTTGGAAAACCCTGAAAATTATACTGCAAAGCTTCTTGAAGCAGAAGTGGCTTCATTATATATTCCCGCTAAAAAAACAGATTTGTGTGAAATGAGGGTAAGACACCTTTCTAATGAAATTCACGTTATTAATCAACAAGCTGCATCAAAAGAATTTTTTTTAAAAGTTGTAGAATATACTTGCGGAGGAGGTTCTTTACATATGGAAAAAGAATTTCCATCAATAATTTATTAAAAATTTTATAATATTACCGCACAATGAAACCAAGACATATAATATCTTTTGTACTTAAACAAATTTAGGCGGGTAAAATATCAGACACATAATATCTTTTTATTTAATTTTCTTTATGATTTAAAATAAGAACGACTGCATAAAATATTATAAAAGATACAGTCATTGGTACATTGAAAAATTTTTTTTAGAGTCGGAAATTTTAATGTAAAAAACGTGACATTGTTATATAAGTTAAGAAGAATAATGGAAAAGAAAGATACAAACAAAACAACAAAAATCCAATCAGAAATATGGGGGCATATTATAACTGTAATTACCGTAGTTATATGGGGAACAACATTTGTTTCAACAAAAATTTTATTGAGAGAATTCACTCCATTAGAAATTTTAATTTTCAGATTTTTAATAGCTGTAGTAGTTTTGTACGTAATATTCCCCCAAAAAATGCCTAAAACCACAAAACGGCAGGAATTTTTAATAGCTCTTGCAGGATTAACGGGAGTATGTTTGTATTATCTTTTGGAAAATATTGCATTAACATACACATTAGCCTCAAATGTAGGGGTAATATCATCTACAGCACCATTTATTACTGCTATTTTTGTTTATATTTTTTTAAAAAACAAAGAAAAAATAAATATATATTTTTTTATAGGTTTTATATTTGCCGTTATCGGAATATCTTTAATAAGTTTTAACGGTATAAAAATTGAAATGAATATAATCGGAGATATACTTGCAATATTTTCGATTATAATGTGGGCTTTATATTCAATAATAATGAAAAAAATATCTTATTTCGGATTACCTGTTGCTTTAGTAACGAGAAAATCTTTTTTATACGGAATTTTTTTTATGATACCGGCATTATATTTTTTAGAATTCAAAGCAGATTATACAAAATTTTCAAATATAGTAATGTTATCAAATATGATTTATCTTGGAGTGGTTGCATCTGCTTTATGTTTTGTAGGATGGAATAAAGGTGTTGAATTAATAGGAGCAATTAAAACAAGTATATACCTATATTTAATTCCGGTAGTAACGGTTATTTTTTCTGTAATCATTTTGAGAGAACCAATAACACCGTTATCTGTAACAGGAACATTTTTAACAATATGCGGATTAATAATAGCAGAAAAAAAAACTAATAATGTTTAATTTATATATACTATTGGAATAATTTTATTTTTCGGGTTATACTTTGCATTATGAAACGTATAGATTTTGTAAGAAATTTTTGTATAATTGCACATATTGACCATGGTAAGTCAACTCTTGCAGACAGGCTTTTGGAAAAAACAGGAACAATAGCCAAAAGAGACATGCAAGATCAGCTTTTAGATACAATGGATATAGAAAGAGAAAGAGGTATAACAATAAAGCTGAATGCAGCGAGAATGGAATACAAGGCAAAAGACGGAAAACAATATATACTTAATTTAATTGACACACCAGGGCATGTAGATTTTTCATACGAAGTATCGAGGTCACTTGCGGCATGTGAAGGAGCATTGCTGATAGTGGATGCAACACAGGGAGTGGAAGCACAAACACTTGCAAATGTATATCTTGCAATGGAACAAAATTTAGAAATAATACCGATAATAAATAAAATAGATTTACCGTCAGCAGATATAGAAGGAGTGAGAAGGGAAATAGAAGAAATCTTAGGAATAGACGGAAATATGGCAATACCAGTCAGTGCAAAAGATGGTACCGGAGTGGAAGAAGTATTGGAAGCAATAGTAAAGTATATTCCGGGGCCGGAAGACACATCCGGGAAACCGTTAAGGGCATTAGTATTTGATAGTGCGTATGATCAATATTTAGGAACTGTTTGTTCATTCAAAGTAGTTGACGGCTCAATAAGGAACGGTGATAAAATCCGATTTATGGCTAACAAAAAAGATTTTGAAATAGTGGAACTTGGGTATACCAATCCTAAGAGAGTTCCTGTAGGAGAGCTGCAAACGGGAGATGTAGGATATTTAGCAGCATCTATAAAAGAGATAACGAGATTTGTGGGAGATACTGTTACACATGCGGAAAATGCTGCAACAGAGCCGCTGCCCGGGTACAAAGAAGCATTACCAATGGTATTTTCAGGCATGTATCCTGTAGAAAATGAACAATACGGAGATTTAAAAGAAGCATTAGAAAAATTAAAACTAAATGATTCAAGCATAACATTTGAACCGGAGACATCATCAGCATTAGGTTTTGGATTCAGATGCGGATTTTTAGGTATGTTGCATATGGAAATTGCACAAGAACGTTTAGAGAGAGAGTATAATATTTCCCTTGTAACAACAGCACCGAGTGTAATATATAGAGTTCATAAAACAAACGGAGAAGTTGAAGAAATAGATAATCCTGCCAATCTGCCGGAAGCCCAATACCGTGATTATATAGAGGAACCCTATGTAAAAGTAAATATAATAACACCTAATGAATATGTAGGATCATTAATGGAATTGTCACAAAATAAACGAGGCATCTTTAAAAATATGTTATATCTTGATAAAATAAGAGTAAATTTAGAATATGATATTCCGTTAAGTGAAGTTATAACAGATTTTTATGATCAGCTTAAATCACGTTCTAAAGGATATGCAAGCATGGATTACGAATTTTGTGATTACAGGCGTGGAGATTTAGTAAAATTAGACATATTACTTGCAGGAGAAGTAGTAGATGCATTAAGTGCAATAGTACATAAAGACAGTGCATTTTACGTAGGTCAAAAACTAACTGCGAAGTTAAAAGACATAATACCAAAACAATTATTTGAAGTAGCGATACAAGCGGCAATAGGCGGAAGAATTATTGCCAGAACGAATATAAAAGCGATGCGAAAAAGTGTTTTAGATAAATGCTATGGAGGCGACATAACGAGAAAAAGAAAGTTGCTGGAAAAACAAAAAAGGGGAAAGAAGCGAATGAAAGCAGTCGGTAGAGTAGAAGTTCCGCAGGAAGCTTTCATGGCGGTTCTAAGTTTAGAAGAAGATTAGGTATTACAATAAAAAAAGCAAAAACGAGAGGTAAAAGAAATGCTTACAGACAAATGCTTAACAATGATTCTTGCCGGAGGAGAAGGAAAGAGGCTATACCCTCTTACCAGAGACAGAGCAAAACCGGCAGTTCCGTTCGGAGGACGATACAGAATTATAGACTTTGTAATTAACAATTTTGTTAATTCGGGATTTCACAAGCTAAAAATTCTAACCCAATACAAATCAGACTCATTGAATTACCATATAACAAGAGGCTGGCCTTTATCACCGATAATAGGTCAATACATTGATTTAGTGCCTGCACAAATGAGGACAGACGGACACTGGTATAAAGGTACGGCAGATGCAGTATTTCAAAACCTTACCCATATTCATGATGAAAATCCGGATTATGTATGTGTATTTGGAGGAGATCACATATATAAAATGGATGTTAGGTTAATGCTGAAATATCATAAAGAAAAAGAAGCGGCATTAACAATTGCAGCGATACCTATTCCGATAGAAGAAGCAAGTGAATTTGGAATAATAGAAGTTGATGATGATTGGAGATGTACAGGGTTTGTTGAAAAGCCGAAAGATAAACCGAAATCAATTCCCGGAAGAGCAGATATGTGTTTAGCATCAATGGGCAACTATATATTCAATACAGACAAACTTGTAAGCGAATTAAAGATAGATGCAGAATTAGAAGATTCAAATCATGATTTTGGAAAAAATATTATTCCAAAGATGTTAAAAGACGGAGAAAGAATTTTCATATACGATTTTACGACAAATGAATTTGACGGAATGAGTCCGACAGAAAAAGGATACTGGAAAGACGTAGGAAGCATAGATAGTTACTGGCAGGCGAATATGGATTTACTTGAATATTCTCCTGAGTTAAATTTATATTCGGAAGATTGGCCGCTGAGGACATTTAATTATAACTATCCGCCCGCAAAATTCATATGGGAAGAAGGCGATAGAATAGGTATGGCAACTAATTCTATGGTTTCAGAAGGATGTATAATTTCAGGCGGAAGTATTTCAAGGTGTGTACTTTCACCAAAAGTAAGAATAAATTCATTTGCCAACGTTACAGGAAGTATATTAATGGAAAACGTTAATGTAGGACGTCATGCTGAAATCAGAAAAGCGATAATAGATAAAAATGTTGAAGTACCTCCATATACAAGGATAGGATTCAATAAAGATGAAGATCTTGCGAGAGGGTTTGTAGTTTCGGCAGGAGGAGTAACGGTAGTACCTAAAGGAGCTATTTTATAGAATAACAAAATAGTGATAAAGGGAAATAGAAGCTGATTTTTGGTTTTAACCAAAAATCAGCTTATTTACTTTTTTTGAATTTTTTTTGCAAAAAATTCATTTTGGTTATATAATTTATGTTGTTATAACAACATAAATTTATTAAAGGATAAAATGCAGATGAATAAATCTAAAGTTTTTTGGATAATATTGATTACGGTAATAGTTGTTTCTATAGTTTGGAATAAGGCATCATCGTATTTTGCAGGGCAGATGACGGCAAAAATGAGAAGTATGCCTATAAAAGTAGAAACAAAAACAATCGAAGAAAAAAATATTAATATACAATATGATTATGTAGGGCGAATAGAGGCAAAAGATGAATTAAAAGTTGTTTCAAGAGTGAATGGATATTTACAAAAGAAATATTATAAAGACGGAGATTTTGTAAAAAAGGGACAAGATTTGTTATTAATAGAGCCGGATGAGTATATTATAGCCGTGAAGAATGCAGAAGCGGCACTAAGGCGTACACAGGCAAGTTATGATAATTCTCTTGTCGAATTAAATCGAGCAAAAGAGCTTATTAAAGGGGATTATGTAAGCCGTTCATATTATGATAATGCATATGCAAAATATGCGGCAGATAAAGCATCTGTAGATGCGGCAAAAGCAGATCTTGCAAAGAAGAAATTAGACTTAAGCTATACGAGAATAAAAGCACCATTTAACGGAAAAATAGGAGAATTATATATAACGGAAGGCAATTATGTAACTGCACAAACAGGAGAGATTGCAACGCTTGTAAGCATGGATCCGATATATGCCTCATTCACCGTAAAAAGGGATGATTTAAGAGCTTTTTATAAATCAAAAAACGGAGTTGGTTTTGTTGATGCGAAAGTATCACTAAAGTTAAGTGATGGTTCAGAATATGATGAATCAGGCAAAGTAGACTTTATTGATAATGAAATCAATAAAGATTTAGGAACAATAATGTTAAGAGCAACCTTTTCAAATAAAAACAACAAGTTAATACCAAATGATTTTGTAAGAGTAATTCTAACATCGAACTATAAAACAGTTGTAACGTTAGTTCCGCAAGATGCTGTTTTAGAAAATGTAAACAGTAAATATGTATGGGTAATAGATGAAAACAATACGGCAAAGCAAAAGGATATAAAAGTAAACGGACAATTTGAAAAATCATGGATAGTAACAGAAGGTTTACAGCCTGGAGATGTTGTAATTTCTACAAATTTGCAAAGTATAAGAAGCGGATCAAAAGTTCAAGTTGTCGAAAGTGAAAAAACGGAAGATATTAAAACAAACAATGCTGAATCAGAAGACAACGAGCAGATAACGACAAACAAGGAAAATACAAAATAATGAATAATGATAATAAAACTATTAATAAAAAGAACCTGTACTTTTTTATTCAAAGACCCCGATTTGCGATAGTAATTTCAATATTTATATTTATAGTAGGATTAATTGCAATGGTGACATTGCAATTGGAAAAATATCCTGATATTACACCGCCGCAGGTTTCAGTTACGGCAAGTTATACCGGAGCAAGTGCAAGTGATATTGAATCTTCCGTAGCATCATTGATAGAATCTCAAGTTAACGGTGTAGAAAATATGTTATATATGACATCAACCAGTTATGATGAGAAATATCAACTAACAATATACTTTAAAGTAGGGACAAACAAAGATATAAACCTTGTAAATGTGCAAAACAGACTTCAACAGGTAACGCCAAAACTTCCTGAAGAATGCAGAAGAGTTGGAGTTACGGCAAACAATAAAGTCGGCGGAGCCGGAGTAGGTTTGTTCAATTTGGAATCAACGGATAATTCTTGGTCACAGCTTGATTTAACGAACTATGCTTCAATATATATAAAAGATGAATTAAAGCGTGTAGAAGGAGTAGGAGAAGTCAACGTATTCGGATCGGGAGATTATTCAATTCGTATATGGCTTGATACTCAGAAGGCATCAAACTTAAATGTAAGTATGTCTGAAGTAATAAAAGCAGTACAAGATCAAAACACACTTGTAGCAGCGGGATTTTTTGGACAAGAACCGGGAGATGATCCTCAGCTGTTGAAACTTACATTAAGAACACAAGGACGATTAGACAAACCCGAGCAGTATGAAAACATAATTATCCGTTCAAATTCAAATGGTTCACAAATAAGATTAAAAGATGTAGCAAGAATAGAGTTAGGTTCGCAAACATACGATACATTTGGTATAGTAGACGGAAAACCGGCTGCCATAATGCAGGTAATTCAAGTTCCGGGAGCAAATGCTATAAGTTTGATGAATGCGGCAAACAAAAAGATTGCAGAAATTGAAAAAACACTTCCTACGGGTTTAAAAATAACCACAATAATGGATGATACAAAATTTGTCCGTGAATCGATTAAAGAAGTAGAATTTACGGTATTATTAACATCAATATTGGTTGTATTTGTAATATTCGTGTTCCTTGGAGATTGGCGAGCAACGTTAATACCGTGTGTGACAATACCTGTTTCACTGTTTGGAACATTTATTGCATTACCGCCGTTTGGAATGTCAATAAACCTGTTAACGTTATTTGCAATGATTTTAGCGGTTGCTACGGTAGTAGACGATGCTATAGTTGTTATAGAAAACGTAAAAAGGCATATTGAAGAAGGAAAAGATCCTGTTACTGCTACACAATTGACAATGGAGGAAGTAGGAGGAGCCCTGGTAGCAATGGCGATGGTGCTAATGGCTGTATTTGTTCCTGTTGCGTTTATTCCGGGATTATCAGGAATGATGTATAAGCAGTTTGCGGTATTTATTGCGGTATCAATTGCATTTTCGGCAGTATGTGCTTTAAGTCTTTCTCCTGCAATGTGTTCAACTATACTGAAAGCACATGATCCGAACAAAATTCCGTCTAATATATTGACCAAAATAATTTCTGTAATGTTTAACAAATTCAATATATATTTTGAAAAATTAACAAATATATATATGGAATACGTAAAGAAGTTTGTATACAATCAAAAATTAACACTATTTGTATATATAATGATTGTCGGAATTTTGTGTTTAATATTCAAATTTACACCAACGGGATTTATTCCGGAGGAAGATCAGGGAGTACTATTAGGGCAAATTAATCTTCCTGCCGGGGCATCACTATCAAGAACAAAAGGAATATGTACGGAAATATACAGAAATATAAAAGACATAGAAGGAATAAAGCAGGTAATGACCTTTGGAGGAAACGGGCCTGTTAATCAAGGGTTTGTTGTTGCAGAACTTCATAATTGGGATGAGAGAAAAATTAATCCCATACAATGGATAATAAGAAAGATACAGCATAAAAATACGGATTTATCAGCAAATGGTATAAGAGCAGAGATAAACAAGAATATATCACATATAAGAGGAGCACAAATACAATTATTTTCACCTCCTGCAATTACGGGAATGAGTATGTTAGGGGGTTTTGAATTTCAAATGTTATCAAAAGGCGAATATTCTTATACGGATATTGAAAAATATGCACAACAAATAACGTTTGAGGGAAATAGCGATCCTTCGATAGTGAATCTTTTTACAACATATCAGGCAAATGTACCTCAATATGTTGTAAGGGTTGATAACGACAAAGTACTTGCTCAAAATGTTGATTTACAAGAATTGTATGCAACGATGGGAGGAACTTTGGGGACATACTATATAAACGATTTTAACAAATTGGGAAGGGTATATAGGGTTCAGGTACAAGCAGAGCAAAAGTTCAGGCGTTCAGCAGAAGATATTTCTAAAATATATGTAAAGAATAAAAACGGAAGAATGGTTCCGATAATAACGATGATAACATTGGAACCGGTAGTGGGTCCTGCTGCTATTACAAGGTATAACCAATACAAATCAGTACAATTCAGCGGACAACCCGCACCCGGAAAGAGTTCCGGTGAAGCCATGAAAGCGATGGAAAATGTAGCAGGAAGGGTTTTACCTAATGATATTACGTATGAATGGTCAGGAACATCAGCACAAGAGCGTGAATCCAGCGGACAAACGGGAATTGTAATTTCATTGGCATTGCTGTTTGTGTATTTGTTTTTGGTGGCATTATATGAAAGTTGGACAATTCCGATTTCTGTACTTTTAATATCGCCGGTTGCTGCAATCGGGGCATTAATATTTCAAATGATGATAGGTCAATCGCTTGATTTATATTCTCAGGTCGGTTTAATTATGTTAATAGGTCTTGCTACGAAACAGGCAATATTAATTGTAGAATTTGCAAAAGTAGAACATGAAGAAAACGGCTTAACAGTTGAAGAAGCAGCTATGAAGGCGGCCCGTTTGAGATTTAGGGCTATTATGATGACGGTAATAGCATTCGTACTTGGTGTATTACCAATGGTTGTTGCAACAGGAGCAGGAGCAAACAGCCGTATTTCTGTTGGAAGTACTGTATTTGGAGGTATGATTGCGGCAGGTACTTTGGGTACAGTATTAACTCCGGCATTTTATGTAATTGTACAAAATTTTGTAGATAAAATTATGGCAAAACGAAAAAAAACGAACAATAATTAGTAATATAAGTTCTTCGAGGAAGATATGAAAAAGAAAATATTAACGGCATTAATAATAATAATGATGACTGGAGCATCAACAATTACAGAAGCAAAGAAAACAGTCAGCACAATTTCTCCGAAAACGGTTAATGATGCAATTCTTGCAATACTGGAAAGAAATAAGGAAACAGATATAAATACATACGGTCAGCAGAGTATATTTAAAGGAGAAACAATACCGACGCTTGATTCGATGGGAGAAATGCTGGATGAATCAGCGAAAAAAAATCAACAGGTTAATTCAGCCAGGTTGATTGGAGATAAAATAAATGTCAGACTTGAAGGTCAAGTAACGGAAGATAAAGCCGGAAATACGGTTGAGCAAGTAGTAAATGTTGATGATTGTATAAAGATTGCTCTTGCAAATCATCCTTCCATAGTTTCATCGAAAAGTTCAGCAGACATATACAAATCAAGAATTGCACAAGCCTGGGCGAATTATTTTCCGCAAGTAGGTGTCGGAGTTGAATATACCAGAAATGATATGATGGTCAGTGCATTTACGCCAAATACACAGAAATACAATATGTTTTATTTACCTACTGCAAATGCAAGTTTATTACTTTTTGATTTTGGAAAGACAAAAACGCAAGTTGACATTGCGAAAAAGACATACGAAGCATCTGAAAACGATGTACAAAAAAGTATAAACGATGTAATTTTCAATGTAAAAAAGACATATTACAATCTGTTATACTCTATTCAACAGGAACAGGTATACAATGATTCCGTTAATGATTATCAAATTCATTTAGAGCAGGCAAAAGCATTTTACAAGCTTGGAACGAAAGCAAAGATAGACGTATTAACAGCGGAATATAATTTAGGAAAGGCAAAGCTTGATTTAATAAAGGCAAAAAACTCTGTTAAGCTGGCTTATGCATCAGTGAATAATGCAATAGGAGTGCCGGAGTTTTCAAATTATGCAATAGAAGAAAATTTAAAAACGAGAAATTATAATTTAGAGCTTAATAACATGTTAAAAACGGCATTTGAAATGCGTCCGGAATATTTGGCAGCAAAGAAGAAAGCAGAAGGTTCATTATTACTGGTGAAGGCATCAAAAAGGGCTTTTTTGCCTGATATAAAGGCATTTGGTTCCATTCAATACGGAGGAATAGATCCCGGCAAGGATGTAGGATATCAATTTGGAGCAAATTTATCTTACAGTAATTTTAATGCTCTGTTATTGAAGAAACAGGTAGATGAATCAAAAGCTGTTGCAAAAAGAGATACTGCGGATTTGGAAAACAGCCGTCAAAGTATATATTTGGAAGTTAAACAGGCATTTATAGATTTTGAAAATGCAAGAGATTCTATTCCTGTTTCAGAGCTTGCGATGATACAGGCAAAAGAGCAATATGATCTTGCAAGCGGTCGATATAAAGTGGGACTTGGAGATGCGGTAGAGTTAAAAGATGCTGAAAATACTTATAGGCAATCGCAGCTTGAATATTATTCAAATTTAATGAATTATAATATTGCGGCAGCAAATCTTGAAAGGGTTACAGGAGCACCCATCAACCGATCCGAACAGAAAGAGGAAGATAAAAGTACTACAGATATTTAAATACGAAATTGATATATGATGAAAGACGAAGAAACGGATGTATTACAAAAGGCTCAATCTGACTTTATATCAACGGTCAGTCATGAGATTAGGACACCTCTTACAAGCATAAGAGGTTTTGCGGATACACTTTTATCATCGGGTGATAAACTTTCTGAAGAGCAAAGACAAAAATTTTTACTTATTATAAAGGAACAGGCAAACAGATTAATAAAATTGACGGAAAATTTACTTACAGTTTCAAAAAATGAAATAGAGAAGTTAGTTTTTAAGTCGGTGAATGTAACACGGTATATTGAAAATTGTGTAAAAATAGTAGCCCAGCAAAGTTCCAAAAACACTTTTTCTTGTAATATTCAAAAGGACATACCTGATATTTTTGTTGATACGGATAAGTTTCAGCAAATTATGCTTAATATTTTAGAAAATGCATCAAAATATTCATATCCTGATACAGTTATAAATATAAATGTATTTGCAGATGACAATTCAGTTATAATAAAAGTGGAAGATATAGGAATTATAATAGAAGAAAAGGATAAAGAAAGGATTTTTGAAAAATTCACAAGACTATCTTGTCCTTTGACACAAAAAATTGAAGGTTCAGGTTTAGGTTTATATTTAACCAAAACGCTTGCGGAAAAGATGAACGGAGAGATTTGCGGTTATAGTGAAGGAGAAAGTACGATATTTGAGTTAAAATTTCCTATTTCAAAATACGGAGATGATGCAAAAGTTAAGATGAAGTGAAGGTATGCAAGAAGCGGTTTTAATTTTTGATAACAGAAAAGAGCAATCATTGAAAAATAAACGCATTTTAGAAAATGCGGGTATAGATGTAATTATAAAATCCGACAGAGAAAATATAGAGACAGTTTTTTCGGAATTTGAGCCTGATTTAGTAATAATTTCGGACAATTTTTGTAATAAATTAAATGAATTTATAAAAAACATAAGAAAGCATAATCATAATATAAGACCAGTGATTATTGTTATTTCAAAATCGAGTCATAGTCAGGATAAAATAAATACATTAAATGCGGGAGCGGATGATTTTATAAGTGAGCCGGTTGCACAAGGAGAGTTTGCAGCTCGTATACAGGCACATTTACGAAGGCATTTTGAAACGGAAACGGATGGAGTTACAGGTCTTGTTAATCAGAAGATTTCGTTTAAGTTTTTAAAGAGGATAATAAATTCGGATAAAACGTGGGCGGCAATGCTGATAGGAATAAATAATTTTAAGCAATACAGAGAAGTATATGGAAAATTAGCATCGGATAAAATGAAGCAGACATTTGGAGCGATAGCCCGAAATGCAATAGACAATGATTTTATAGGAATGACGGCAGAAGGAGAGTTTTTGGTTATAACATCTCCGATAAAGGCAGAAACGCTGGCAAAAGCATTAGTAAACGGATTTAATTCTGCAGCAAAGAAATTTTATTCGGAATCTGATGCATTGAAGGGTTACATTACATTATACGGAGATGATACTCCCGGCAGAAAAATAAGTCTTGTATCAATAAGTATAGGGATAATCTCTAATGAATACAGAAAAATCACCGGATTAAAGCAGGCATTACATTCATTAATTTCGGTAAAAAAAATTGCAGAGGCAAATCAGAATTCTTCTTATGTATATGACAGACCTAAAATAACAACGGAAAATGCAGTGCTAATAAAAGATTATAATGCTAAAGTATTAATTTTTGAACCTGATTATGCACTGTCTTTTTTACTTGAAACAGGTGCGAAGATAAGGGGTTATGAAGTTAAATCCGTAACTTGCGAAGAAGAAATAACAAAAGATTTTATTCCTGCCGTAATAATTCTTGATGCGGGAACAGCAGATGAATTAAAAGGGATAGAAATATGTAGGAATTTTAAGAAGGATGACGAATTTAAAAAATCAAATATAATAATGACAACAGTAGTTCATGATAAAGAAACCATTTTAAATTCGGGAGCTGATTTATATTTGCCAAAGCCGTATGAAATGCCTTATATATTTGAATGGGTAGAAAAATTTATGGATAAATACAACAATTAAAGGAGATTAAATGGAACTTAAAATTAAAAACATATCTGTAACAGAAATCAAATCGGATTTGTTAATTGTAAATTTGTTTGAAGGTACTACACTTCCTGGTGGAGCGACAGGAGCTGTAGACAAGGAATTATCAGGATTGATTTCAGATTTTGTAATAAAAAAAGAGGGTTTTACGGGAGAGTTTGGTAAAACATATCTTTTAGCGGTTCCAAATCATAAAATTTTTACAAAAATACTAATTGCAGGTCTTGGAAAAAGAGATGAATTTGATTTAAACAGATTAAGAATTTTAGCATCAAAGATTATACAAAAAGTAATACAGACAGATAATGTGAAAAATGTAGTATCAATGCTTCATGGAGCAGGTTGTGCGGGATTTGATCCGTACGGTTGTGCAAAAGTAATAGCAGAAGGAACAATGATAGGTTCTTTCACTTTTGATAAATATAAATCTGAAGTCAAAGAAGTTGTAAAAACTTTCACAGTGGCAGAAATAGATAAAAAGAATTTTGAGAAAGCATCGGAAGGTTTTGCTAAAGGCATACTAACAGGTGAAACAATTAATTATGCAAGAGAATTGATAACAGAACCTGCACAGCACGTTACACCTGCATTCCTTGCTGAAATTGCTCAGAGTTTAGATTTAGATGAAATAAAAATTTATGAAAAAGTTGATATCGACCACATGCAAATGGGTGCATTTTCCGCTGTAGCACAAGGAAGTGTTCATCCACCCAAATTTATACATATGGAATATATACCGAAAAAAGCGAAGAAAAAAATAGTAATAATAGGAAAAGGGATAACGTTTGATGCCGGAGGATTAGACATAAAGCCTGCGGCATCGATGCTGACGATGAAAAATGATATGTCCGGAGCGGCGGTTGTTTTATCAATAATGAGAAATATAAAGAAATTCAAACCTGAAGCAGAAGTTCACGCATTGATTGCAGCATGTGAAAATATGCCCGGAGGTTCTTCATACAAACCCGGAGATATAGTAACAGCGATGAACGGAAAAACAATAGAAATAGAAAACACTGATGCGGAAGGCAGATTGACATTAGCGGATGCACTTTGTTATGCACAACAATTAAACCCGGATGCGATAATAGATATAGCGACATTAACCGGAGCATGTATGATAGCATTAGGAAATGTTGCATCAGGAATAATGGGTAACAATGAAGAATTTATAAAGAAGATACTAAAATGTGCAAAAGAAGAAGGAGAAAGACTTTGGCAAATGCCTATGTACCCTGAATACTTTGAAAATCTTAAAAGTGATGTAGCGGATATGAAGAATACCGGTGGCAGAGGCGGAGGAACCATGGCTGCTGCTTTATTTTTAAACAATTTTATACAAAAAGATACTCCTTGGGTTCATATTGATATAGCAGGTACAGCGGTAATAGACAGAGCGATACTTGAAAATACAAAAGGTGCAACCGGTGTCGGAATAAGAACACTTTTAAATTACATAATGAGTGAATAAAAAATATAATTACAGGAATAAACAATATATAAAATTGAAAAATTTGGAAACAATGAAAAGAATGTATCCAAAATTTTCATAAGACGATAATATATAATACAAAATATTAAATTTAAACGACGATAAAGAGCAGAATTTAAAAGGAAAATATATATTGATACAATTCTTATAAAAAAAGAAAACATGTTTATCATATTATCATGCATGTTTAAAACAAAGTTCAGGGAGGGAAAAAATAAATGCCTAAAAACGCAATAACAAGCAGAGAAAACAGGTTAGTCCCTCAAAGCACGGATGCTGAAGAAGCTTTGTTGGGAGCGATATTGACGAGTCCGGCAGCATATGCAAAAATTTCAGATCAAATAAAATCAAATGATTTTTATAAACCGTCGAACAGAGTAATTTATGAAGCAATTCAGCAGTTGAGTGACAGGAATGAACCGGTAGATATAGTAACTGTTTCAGAGAAATTAAATATGATAGGAAAGCTTGAAGAAGCAGGAGGAAGGGACTATATAACGGATTTGGCGATAAATTCTGTGACTACTGTAAATGTTCAATATTATGCGGATATAGTAAAAAACACGGCAATCAGAAGGAATTTAATAACAGCGGGAGCAGAAATAGTAAATATTTCATATGAAACGGAATCACCCGATTTAGCGTTGGATTGTGCTGAGAAGTTGATTTTTGGGGTATCTTCACAACGAAATACTACGGAAATTCAACCAATAACCAATCTTGTGTATGAAACTTATGAAGAAATTGAGCACAGATTTAATCACATGGATGAATTATCAGGAATAGAAACAGGTTTTTATGATTTTGATCAATTAACTTCAGGTTTGCAACCTGCCACATTAATTGTTTTGGCAGCAAGACCCGCAATGGGAAAAACGGCATTTGCACTAAATATAGCTCAACATATAGGGTTAAGAACGGATAAAGCAGTTGCTATATTTTCGCTTGAAATGTCAAAAAAAGAACTTATGAAAAGGCTTTTAGCTTCGGAAGCGGAAGTTGATGCACGAAGATTAACATCGGGTCATTTGCAAACACAAGACTGGGAAAAAATCACAACAGTGATGACATCATTCTGTGAGAATTCCAAAATATACATAGACGATAGCGGTGGATTGTCAGTTGCTGATATTAGGGCAAAATGCAGGAGGCTTGCAATGATTGAAAGAAATTTGGGATTAATAATAATAGATTATTTGCAGCTAATGCAGGGAAATAATCCTAATGATAGAAATCAAGAAGTTTCTGCAATATCAAGAGGATTAAAAATTCTCGCAAAAGAATTGAATGTTCCTATTTTGGCTCTATCTCAGCTTTCAAGAGGCAATGAAAAAAGGAATGATAAAAGACCATTATTATCTGATTTAAGAGATTCCGGTGCAATTGAACAAGATGCCGATATAGTTTTATTTATACACAGAGAAGAATACTATGATAAAGAAAATCCCGATTTAAAAGGTAAAGCGGAACTTATTGTTGCAAAAAATCGTTCAGGTCCGACTTGTACAATTGATTTATTCTTTCAATCTAATATTACTAAATTTAAAACACCTATTAAAACGACCTCTTTTTAAGAAGAACGGATTTAAATTGGAAAATATTAAGAATTATTAAGAACAATCTTTAGTTTAGAATAATTTTTCTAAAGTTTTAGATAAAAGAACCGATGAAAAACATGTAAACATGAAGAAAACCGGCTATTTGTGTAAGTGAAAGATAAAAGGGTAAAAAGATGGGAAATGATTTTTTAAAGTTTACAATCAACAAAAATAATACATCTCAAATGGATGCATTAAGAAAAATTGCCGGAGGAAGTAAAGTACCGATAGGCAGAATGGTTATGAATGGAACTGATTTAAATATATTTCAGGGAGATGTAGAAAATTTTAAAAATTCAGGACTCGGCGGATATGATGCACAACAGTTAGAAATTGTATTTGGAGCACTTGATTCAAATGTGGACGGTAATCTTGACCTGGATGAGTTAAAGGCATTTGCGGCATTAGGTGAAGATGAACATAATGTTATAGACAATGATAAAAATATAATTGATGAAGAAGATTTTAGTGCATTATTTGATTTAGCGGAAGATATTGTAAGTGAAGAGTTGGAAAAGGATGAAACTTCAATATATGATGATGATCCTGCTGTGATAGTAGAAGAAGCTACGCAAAAGACAGACAATGGAACAGAATTTGCGGAAGATTTATCAGGTCAGGTAGTAGAAGAAGCTACGCAAAAGACAGACAATGGAACCGCAGCTGAAGAAGACCAGTCATTAAAGGAAGAAGAGCCGGCGACAGTAGCAGACAGAGCCAGCATAAGTGATAACAAGGCATCAGCTGAGGCAACAGAACTTTATGAAGCTATGGATGGTTGGGGAACTGATGAAAAGACAGTTTTCAATATTTTGCAAGAAAGAGGATATAACAGTGCAGATATTGTCAAGATTATGAATACATACGAAGATCAATACGGTAAGTCATTAATGGAAGATATTCAAGGAGATTTTTCCGGAAAAGATGAAACTAAACTCAGAGAGATTTTATATTCGGCATCTGAGCAGGAAGCTTTAAATTCTTTAGGTTGGCAAACTGACGCTGACATTCCCGAAGATATTGTTCAAAAAGCAAATGAATTTTATTCAAATTTGAATTCTGGGGATGCAACAGGTTATATGAGCAATAATTTTGATAAACTATCAGAATCGGAAAAGGCACAAGTAATGCTTGCCGTAGATATACTTCATCCTAATCAATCAGGCGGTTCTGCAATGTCCAGAATAACGGAAGGCAGAGTATGGTTTGGCAGAGAAGACGGATATGTTAACGGCATAATCAAATCTATGACTAAGGTTGCAAACAGACCTGAAGAAGAAGACCAGTCATTGAAGGAAGAAGAGCCGGCGACAGTAGCAGACAGAGCCAGCATAAGTGATAATAAGGCATCAGCTGAGGCAACAGAACTTTATGAAGCTATGGATGGTTGGGGAACTGATGAAAAGACAGTTTTCAATATTTTGCAAGAAAGAGGATATAACAGTGCAGATATTGTCAAGATTATGAATACATACGAAGATCAATACGGTAAGTCATTAATGGAAGATATTCAAGGAGATTTTTCCGGAAAAGATGAAACTAAACTCAGAGAGATTTTATATTCGGCATCTGAGCAGGAAGCTTTAAATTCTTTAGGTTGGCAAACTGACGCTGACATTCCCGAAGATATTGTTCAAAAAGCAAATGAATTTTATTCAAATTTGAATTCTGGGGATGCAACAGGTTATATGAGCAATAATTTTGATAAACTATCAGAATCGGAAAAGGCACAAGTAATGCTTGCCGTAGATATACTTCATCCTAATCAATCAGGCGGTTCTGCAATGTCCAGAATAACGGAAGGCAGAGCATGGTTTGGCAGAGAAGACGGATATGTTGACAACATAATCAAATCTATGACTAAGGTTGCAAACAGACAGGTATAAATATTAAATAAAATTTTAGAATAAAATCCTTTACATATTTATTTGAATATGTAAAGGATTATTTTTTGAAAGTGAGAAATTTTCATATATAAAATTATATGCCGGAACCTTTAATACCTATACCTTTAAGTTTTTTTTCAAGTTTTCTGTACCAGTGCAATCTACGTAAAAACACATGCCTGTATCCTTTAAAATTGCCTAAAGAAATGTTTTTTAACTGATTGTCGCATAATTGAGTAAATTCTTTTTCTAATTTATGAGTAAATTCGTGTCTATTAAGATTTTTAACATTGTCTTTTGTTAAAATAACAGGTTGACCGACTTCAACGATAACTTCCGGGGTATCCTCTCTGAGAAAGGCGTAAGCAACGGCAACAGGAACCATATTTACGGCACCGTATTTTTGAGCGACTTTTTCAGCGATATAAACCATACCGGTTTGAAATTCAATAGGTCTGAAATTGGGAGGTTTGATAATGCCTTGAGGAAAGATCCAAAGACCGACTTTTGGATGAGTACCCAAATCATCAACAGCATATTTTAATGATTTTATTGCTTCTTGAGGGGAGCGTTTGTTGACTGGAAACGCTCCCGCTTTGGAAAATAGCGGGAACCTGTTCATTTCTTCAACCATCATTCTTGTTGTAACGTTGAAAACTCTTCTCATCATGTTATAGCCGACAATGCCGTCCCACCAGTTGCCGTGGGGGGCATAAAATATTGTTGCAACGTCTTGATTTCTGTTATTAAAAAGTTCTTCATTTTTTACTAACATTGAGTGAAATCTGTTTTGAAGCATGTTATAAAAAAACAAATCAGCTATTTTCTGCCAAAAAGGAATATTTTGAGCAGGTCGAAATTTTTCATTTCTGTTTCTTAATTTTGTAGGAGGAACATTAGAATACAATGTTTCCGGATTACTCATATACGCACCACCGCATCTATACTGTAGTAATATTTTATCATTAAAAAAATTATTCACTCAACTCTTTAACAGAAATTGAAATAATTTTTTTATCATATTGAAATTTTTGATACACTTGTTCTATGGCATTTTTAGAACAAATACTGACTCTAAAGGTAATTTTGGTATGATTTTTTTCCATACCGGCATCTTTTTTAGATATTTCTTCCACATCAGGAAAATTTTTCAAAATGAAATCGGAAATATCTGTAGCGTAAACATCCTCACAAATTAAAACAATTTTTAAATCTTTATTATTTTTTTGAGTTTTAGGAATAAAATTTCTTTCAAAAATTCTGATTAAAGTGAGGACAGCGACGGATAATACGGTACAGAACAGAGCAATCCCGTATTTTCCGCAGCCGCAGGCCATGCCAACGCTTGCAGTAACCCACAAAGTAGCTGCTGTAGTTAATCCGAAAATGCTGGTGCCATGTCTTAGTACGGTACCGCCGCCTATAAAACCGATACCTGTTAATATTTGTGCGGCAACTCTTGCCGGATCACCCATAGGATAAATGCTAAGAGCATTTGAAAATCCGAAAATTGACAATATAGTGAACAAGCAAGAACCTACGCAAACGAGGATATTGGTTCTTAAACCTGCTGATTTATTGGTAATTTCTCTTTCCAGCCCAATTATAAAACCTAAAATTAAAGACAAACAAATTCTGATAACAAATTCTTGTTCAGGAAATTTAAAAATTACTGACAAGTCAATCATTTTACCTTACCTTACTTTTAGGGTCAACTACATCTCTAATTGTATCACCTATTATGTTAAATGCTAATACAGCAACAAAAATTAAAAAACCCGGTGCTAAAAGCCAAGGTCTTGACGTAATGTTAACGAAATCCTGAGCTTCTTTAAGCATATTACCCCAGCTTGCGTCAGGCTGCTGAATACCCAAACCCAAAAAACTCAAACCCGATTCGGCGAGTATATAAGATGGGACAGTTAAGGTAATTGCAACTATGACATAACTCAAAGTTTGAGGCAGGACGTGTTTGACGATAATATGTATTTTTGAAGCTCCAAAAGCTCTTGCAGCAGTAATATAGTCGGCTTCTTTAATTGAAAGTACCATTCCTCTTATTACTCTTGCAAAACTTGCCCATCCGATGAATGCAAGGATTACAATAATAAGGGCAAATCTCTGAATACTTGTCATTCCGGCAGGTAAAACCGAGGCTAAAATAATTAATAAATAAAAAGCCGGTATACTCATAACAGCTTCCGCCACTCTCATCATTATAAAATCAGTCTTTCCTCCTATATAGCCGGAAATACCTCCATATAAAAGACCAATGGGAAAACAAATAAATAATGCTAAAAAACCAACCGTTAAAGAAATTTGTCCGCCAAAGAGCAATCTTGAAAAATTATCCCTGCCATTTATATCAGTTCCTAAAATATATAATTTACCGCCATTTTCAACATTTATAAAATGTCTGTCAAACGGAATAATTCCGAAAATTTTATATTTATATCCTTTTGAAAAATATTTTACGGAATACTTTTTGCTTCTGTCTTCACGATACTTTATTTGAAATGTATTTTCATCAAATGAACGAATATAGTTATAAGTATAAGGTTTTGACAATTTTCCGTATTCATTTATAATATAAATCTTTGAAGGAGGAGCATAAGCAGATCTTCTGTCAGAGTAATCCTTTGGATATGGAGATATAAAAACAGCAGAAAATACACATAAATATAATACAATAAGTACCCAAAAAGCCCCTGAAGCAAATTTGTCACGCATCATTTGTTTAAAAATACCATCTTGAGAATATCTCATTATGAAGCCTCAACTCTCGGATCAACTATTTTTAGGAGAATATCTGCAAGAAGATTTCCTGCAACAAGCATTATTGTGCCAATCATTAATGATGCCATAACAAGATTAATGTCAGATTTTAATACCGCTTCAAGAATTAATCTACCAAGACCGGGATATTGAAAAACAAATTCTGTTAAAGCAGCTCCGCTTAACAAAGAAGCAAACTCAAATCCTAAAAGCGTTATTAGAGGATTTACAGCATTTCTTAATGCGTGTTTGAATATTACTTTGGTTTCACTTAAGCCTTTTGCTCTTGCATATTTAACATAATCACTTTCCATTACATCAAGAAGATTACTTCTCATCTGTCTTTGCAATCCTGATAAGGAAATAGTAAAAAGGACAAGTACCGGTAAAATTAAGTGATGTGCTATATCAATAACCTTGCCGCCGGTACTTAAAGAAGAATAATTATAACTTGTAAGCCCGCCGGTTGGAAATAACCCTGTTTTTACGGCTAATAAAAGCATTAATAAAGCAAAAAAGAAAGATGGAATTGCCATTCCAATGCCGGATAGTATTGTGAGAATTCTGTCAATAGCTTTTCCTTTATTTAAGGCAGCTACTATTCCAAGCGGAATTCCTATTATCCACGTAAAAAATATTACAGCAGCTGCTAACAGCAGAGTATTTGGTATACGCTCTTTTAATTTATCGGAAACCTTTTCTCCGGTTGTACAAATTCCCATATCTCCTCTTATAAAGCTTTTTAGCCATAATCCGTATTGTACAATTATGGGTTTGTCTAAACCAAGCCTTATTTTTTCAGCCTCAAGAGTCTGTCTGGAAATAGATGGATTAAGTCTTAATTCTCCAAGCGGATCTACAGGACACAACCTGATAAGAAAAAAACCTATTATCGATACTATGAAAAGTAACGGTATTGTTTGTATAAAACGTTTAATTATATATATCAGCAAGTTCATTATTTACTCTCTAATTCTTCAATAAATTCTTTGACATAAGGATAACACCAATTTGCATCATCGTGTGAGCCGTCTTCAACCAGTATAAGCTTTGTGGAAGAATTTAATTTGTGTAATTTTTCAGCCTGCTCAAAATTTATCTTTTCATCATTTTTAGCATGCATAATTAAAACAGGACACTTTATCCTGTCTATTTTTTTATCGTTCTCAAACTTTTGAATATATTTTGCGGAAATTATTAACCGTTTTATCAGT
>CANQLA010000007.1 GCA_947624605.1 Candidatus Gastranaerophilales bacterium
GATTTGCTGCTATACCCATCTTTACCTCAACTTCTCTCTACATTTATATTAAGTATTTCTACTTCTATAAATTGCCTTTTTTTATATATTATTCTTTACAAAACTTAATAAAATTATTAACGGATATATTTTATTATAGAAGGGTGCAAATGAATTATTTACAATTTTTGTCAGGTTTTATGACTTGAATATTTTTGTTGGTACTTATTTCTATTCTTGCATTTCTGAGTTTATCTTTAATATCTTCGTCAAGACCTTTGCCGTTAACGAGTCTGTCAATAAAATTGGAGTTTAATTTGACAGCTTTTTCCAAGGCACCGATTTCTTCCAGTGTATCTTTTATGAGGGAAAAGTCATAGTTGAAACCTTGTTTATGGTGATAAATAAGCATTTCTCCGGTTGTAGAGGTTATGGGCAGTCCTCCTTGTTCAAAGTATAATTTAAAAATTGATTTTAAATCCTGCAATTCAGCCTGCATTGTAGAAACGGCACCTTGTATTCGTAAAAATCTTTCAAAAAGATATTCAACATTTTCGAGTTGTTTTACCTGCCAGGCATATTTTTTATTGTACAATTTTTTTAAACTCGGATAACTTTCGGCTAAACCTTTTGCATCGGCCATTGCTCTATGCCTTTGTGAAAATTCTACATGAAATTTTTTCATTAAAGATTCTAATCCGCAAGATTCGACATCCGGAAAGACTTCTTTAAACATCATTTGAGAGTCAATCATAGGGTTTGAAATGGGCTTCCCGGCAGTTCTTTTTGCTGCTTCATTAATAAAGCTGTAATCAAAAATTGCATTGTGTGCAACTATGGGATAATCACCGATAAATTCCAAAATACCTGGCATTGCTTCTTCTTCAACAGGTGCATCTTTGACCATCTCTTCTGTTATTCCATGAACTGCCATGCTGGATTTTCTAATGTGCTGCTGTGGATTTATTAACGTTTGGTATTCTCTTTTTATTTTGCCGTTTTCTAATTTCAATGCCGCAAATTCTATCATTTTTTCTTTCGTATAATCCAAACCTGTTGTTTCAACATCCAAAACTATTTCTATTATTTTTTTTGCCGGCATTATATTTTCCCCTTTTTTACAATAATATCATAAACAAATTATTGTTGTTTTTTATTTTTGTCATTATTTATTGTCAATAATATCAAAAATACCCCTTATGATTTAGACGGATACGTCGTTTTTGCCAAATCTTGCAATACAAATATTTCTTTATTTCGGAAGTATGAATAAATTGAAAATATTACCAATATTTTATCTTTTATTTTATTTATTTCTCCGACTTAAAATCATAAAACTTTAATTTTTTGTTATTTCCCGAAATTAGTTAATAAACCGATTAATAAGTTTTTTTATGCTGTTTTTTGTGAACAAAAATTCTTGGAAAAATTTAAAATTTTGTATGCAAAAAATTACATAAACCGTCATAGTTTCGCAATACTGTTTCCAAAATTAAAGACTCGCATACTAATATAAAAACTGAACTAAAACAGTTCTGGTTCTGGGTTTATTATCAAAATCGACAAGAACTATCTGCTGCCAGGTACCAAGGAAAGGAGTACCGTCAACTATAGGAATATTTACGGAAGTACCGATTAATGAGGAACGTAAATGAGCGTAACCGTTGCCATCTTGCCAGGTTTGGTCGTGATAATATTCTTTATTTACAGGTGCTATTTTTTCCAGTGCTTCCGGCAAATCTCTTATAAGACCCGGTTCATATTCTAATGTTGTGATTGATGCTGTTGAACCTATAACATATATATGGAGGTTTGCATTTTCTATTTCATGTTTTTTTGTCAGCTCTGTTATTTGTGACGTAATATCGATAATATCCGTAAAACCTTTTGTATTTACACTAAAACGGTCTGTAATGATTGCCATATTCTTCCTTTATTAAAATTTTCTGTCTTTATACTTGAATAATATTTTTATTATCACACACATTATTTTTATTGTAAACAATATTTTTTATATTAAAAAGTAAAAATCTTTTATTGCCAAAAATGTAAATAAAGGTTAAAATAATTATGCATTGAATAAAGATTTTTTCAGTGTGATTTATTAAACTCAAGGAGAAATTAAATGTACGAAGACGAAAAGCTCATCTGCGAAGATTGCGGTTGTGAATTTACTTTTACTGCCGGAGAACAAGAATTTTATGCGGAAAAAGGATTGGTCAATAAACCAAAAAGATGTCCGGAATGTCGTAAAAGCCGCCGTAAAAACCAAAGAGCAAAAAGAAAGTTATATGAAGTAACGTGTTCAGATTGCGGATGTCAGACTCAAGTGCCATTCAAACCTATTTCCGGCAAGGAAGTTTTTTGCAAAGAATGTTACGCTAAACATCAAGAATAATTTATTTTTTTATTATAAAAGAGACATTTAGTTGTCTCTTTTGTATTTATATTGGATTTTGATATGAAAAGATTTAACAAATTTTTTTCTGCAGCTTTTTTTGCTTCGATTTGTATAATTATTTTTAAAGTCTTTTGTTATGCATCAAAATGGATATGTGTGCATTCGGAAAGTCTTTTTTGCCCATATACTATTTGGGCAAGCGGAGCCGTTAGTGTAAAACTGAATAACTTTACGGAAATGTTTTTTCATAGTGATCATTGTTGGTTTATATATTCCTTTTTGTTCTCTTTTATAGAAAAAAACATGCCGATAATATTAAATATGCATCCTCAAGAAGCAATCGTAATAAGTTCAAAATTGATTTTATTTCCTGTTTTTATGTGCTTTCTTTTGACTATGACTATTGCTTTATTCAAATATTCTAAAACCAAAAACCTGATATATTGGGGTTTAGGATTATTCTATTCTTTTTTCTCAGTAATGAATGCTTTAAATGAAAGTAATTTTTTGTGGGTTTTTTATTCTTGTTGCTGGTCAATTGCATACATATTTCTTTCTATATTCGGTATAGCTTTTTATAATATTGCGGAATATTTGTATGTGTTGCAGAAGAAACCATCAAAATTTGCAATTTCAATAATTTCAGTTTTATTTTTATGTCTTGCGGTTTCTCACGAATATTATAAATTTCTGTTTTTATTGATTATTCCGTTTGTATATTTTTTGCATCATATCGTATTTTTAAAAAATTTTGAACTAAAAAAGTTATTAAAACACGTATTTATTTATTTTTTTATTGTATTTATAACATTGTTAAACAATTTTACATATAGTTATTCGTTTTGGTTTTCATCTCACGTACAGAGCAAAGATTCTTTGTTTGCCTTATTAACAAATAAAGGTTTTATTGTGCATTATATAAAAAGTTTTATGGATTTTATAGTATTTAACAACTTTTTCTGTATAGTTTTGATAATTGCTTTATTGTCATATATTTTCTTTGCGATTAAAGATAAAGACAGAAATAAAAGATTTATAATTTTTTCGATATCTGCATTATTTTCAGCATTTTTATTTTATATCGTAACAATAATCGGTTCTAACCACTACGACGGTTATACAAATTTTGTTGTTCCGTCACATGAAGGATTGCGTTGTCTGTTTAAATTTACAATCATTACAATTTTTTTATCGGAAATAGGCTATTTAATAAAATATCACAATTCCGGAACATACAAATATATTGCGGTTTTTGGTTTTGCGGGACTTTGTCTGCTCGGTAAAAATTATACTCTTAAAAAAATGGACAATTGGCATTTTTTTGAAAATCAAGTAAGAACAAACAGCTATATTGCGGAAAAAATGTTTATTCTAAATAAAAAAATAAATCACGATAATATTTATTATTCTTACAATAATTCAGGTATGTTCAACGACCATGGAATAAAGTATATGGTATATATTTATAAATCAAATTATTTGCCGAATGAGTTTTCCGTATACCACGTATGTTTGCCCGAAGATAATCTTGATATATGCAAAAATAAAATGATTGAAACAGTTTATAAAAAAACAGGTTATCAATTTACGGAAGAAGAACTTGAAAAATTAAATTTTTCATCTTTATATGAATTAAACAGGCAAAAATGATAATATTGACATAAGAAATCTTTGTAATACGATATAAATGTCATAAATAACAACGGTGGCATGTCGTTATTATTTTTTATAATCGCCGTAAGGGGCTTAGTAAAAACAAAAAGCAGATTTTAGCATAGTTGTTGAATTTCTGCGAGGTCAATTTAAAAAGTTTCTAAAACGGCAGACAGGAAGAAAAGGAGAAAACTATGCCTAAATTAAAAACACACCGTTCAGGTGCAAAACGTTACAAAGTTACTGCTTCAGGAAAAATCCTCAGAAGAAAAGCAGGTATCGGTCACCTTCTTCAACATAAAGACGGTTCAAGAAAAAGAAAAATCTTCAAAATGTGTGAAATTTCCGGAACTCATTTTAAATTGATTTCCAAAGAGCTTCCATATAAGAAGTATTCACGTTAATTGAGAAGAAAGGACTAAACAATGAGAGTAAAACGAGGAAACGTATTAAGAAAAAGACATAAAAAAATCCTGAAACTTGCAAAGGGATTTCAAGGAGCAAGAAGCAGAATATTTAAAGTTGCAAATACGGCTGTAATGAAAGCATTAAAATACAAATACAGAGACAGACGTAATTTAAAAAGAAATATGCGAAGACTTTGGATTATAAGAATTAATGCTGCTGCAAGACAGTACGGAATGAGTTATTCAAAATTTATGAATGCTCTTAAAAAATCAAATGTTACAGTTAACAGAAAAATGCTTGCGGATATGGCTGTTAATGAACCGGATGCATTTTCCGTAATAGTTGAAACTGCAAAAGCAAGTATTTAAGACAAGATAACAGAAAAAAGCCGGAGAGATTATTTCCGGCTTTTTTAATAAAAAACTTAATTGTAAGCCAATTTTAAACTTCAACAAAAAGTTTTCTGCCGACAATATTGGGTTTATTGTTGTAATATCCTGCGAAATATCCGCCCGGGAAGGGATTGTTTTTTCCGTACATTTCGTTTCTTTTATTAAGTTTTTCCATATCAGCACTTAAAAAAGGATTTGCAAACGGGTTTGAATAAATTTGTGTTTTTTGGACAGGAGCCGCAGCAACCGTATTGTTAACCGAAAGTATATTTGTAAAAAAGTTTTGTAATCTGTCTATCATTTCAAATCTCCCTGTATGCATACTATTTAATGATATTTTAGATTTTGTCACAATTATAATTAATTTTATTAAAAAAATTAACAGGAATAAAAAAAAATCGTATAAACTAATTAAAAAATGGTATAATTTAAGTTAAGAGGGAACAATATGATTTGTCCAAAATGCGGAAAAATGCTTGTTGTAGTTGAACGCAACAAAATAGAAGTAGATTGGTGTCCGGGCTGTGGAGGTTTTTGGTTTGATGCATCGGAGTGGAAGTTATTAGGGGTAAAAGATGATAAATATGATCCTTTTACTTATGAGCCAGTTAAATCACGCGAAAAAGGATGCAAATGTCCCATTTGTAGGAAATTTATGTATAAAGTTGATGTTAATGGTGTTTTATTAGATAAATGTCCGGTATATCATGGTATTTGGTTTGACAAGGGGGAACTTGCAGATTTTGTTAATTCTGTTAATTTAAAATCAAAAAATTCTAAAACGGTAAATTTTTTAGGTGAAGTATTTAATATTAATCAATAAAAGGAGAAAATATGCAGCAATCACAATTAATGACGTTAATTCCGATAATTATTGGGGTAATAATTATAGTATGGATTATAGGAATATATAACTCGCTTGTTGTTCTTAAAAATCAAGCTAAAAATGCGTGGGCACAGATTGATGTTCAATTGAAAAGAAGGTATGATTTAATTCCGAACCTTGTTGAAACAGTGAAAGGATATGCTTCACATGAAGCTTCTGTATTGGAAAATGTAATAAAAGCACGTCAAATGGCTGTGAATTTGGGAGATAATGTTAAAGAAAGAGCTGCTGCTGAAAATGTTTTGACAGGTGCTTTAAAATCTCTGTTTGCAGTAGCGGAAAATTATCCTGATTTAAAAGCTAATCAGAACTTTATGCAGCTTCAGGAGGAGTTAACTTCCACTGAAAATAAAATAGGTTTTGCACGCCAATTTTATAATGATTCCGTTCTGAATTACAATAATAAAAAAGAGATGTTTCCGAGTAATATAATTGCAGGAGTTTTCAACTTTGAAAACAGAGAATTTTTTGAGGCTGACAATTCTGAAAAATCAGTTCCTCAAGTAAAATTTTAGGTAAAATATGTGGCAGCAGATAAGCAATAATAAAAAAAATACGTTTTTTCTGATATTTGGTATGCTTTTGGTATTAATATTACTTGGAGCAGTCATCGGTACGGCTGTATTTGCACATTTGGAAATAGATTTTCAACAAAAAGAATTGTTATTATTTTTTATATTCTGCGGCTCAATAATATCCGTTATAATTTGGTTAGTACAATTAATCGCAGCTTTGTCTGCCGGTAAAAAAACCGTTTTATCTTTGGGAGGAGCTTGTAAACTTCCTCAAGGTACGCATTTGGTATTAGAAAATGTTGTTGAGGAAATGACAATTGCGGCAGGTCTCGCTAAAAAACCTGAAATATACGTTATTGATTCTTCTATGCCTAATGCTTTTGCTACGGGACTAAATCCTCAAAATTCCGCTATTGCGGTAACAACAGGATTATTAACACAACTGAACAGAGATGAACTTCAAGGTGTTGTTGCTCACGAAATTGCACATATTTATAATCGTGATACTATGTATATGATTTTTGCTGCTGTAATGATTACTTCCATAACGATTGTTGCAGATTTGGGAGTAAGACTTTTCTTTAACACCGGTTACACAGGAGCAAGTTCAAGCAGAAGAAGCTCCGGCGGTAATTCCGGAGGAAGTATAAATATTTTGGTTCTTCTTTGTATTATATTTATGATTTTGGCTCCTGTTTTTGCTCAAATATTATATTTTTTAGTTTCACAAAAAAGAGAATATTTGGCTGATGCTTGTTCAGCACAGTTTACAAGATATCCGCAGGGACTTGCCTCTGCTTTGCAAAAAATTTCTTCTTTTTCTTCTTCTAATCAAGTTAATGTTGATAAAATAATTTCACCTATGTATATAGTTAATCCTAAATCTGCTGATAAATTAAATCTTCAAAAAGAGAAAAACTCTTCCATGTTTAATAATATTTGGTCTACTCATCCCCCGACTTCAAAAAGAATAGAAGTACTTTTAAAAATGACGGGTGCTGATTTTAAAGCATACAATAACGCTTTTATGAAAGTTGCAGGTAACAGAAAACCCGTTTTAGACAAAAATGACCTATCAGGTGTAAAAAAAATTGATATCGTTATTAAAGATAATATTGCAAATCACCTTCCCGCTTCTTCTCTTGTTCAGACTGATGCTTCAACAAAAACTGCTCTAAAATCCCGAAAAAGTGAGGTTAACGATAATCTTATCGACAGAAAACGCAATGCGGAAGATATACTTTGGAAAGCTAATAATTATATTTTTAAAGAATGTCAATGCGGTACAAAAATGAAATTCCCTCACGAATATTACGGACAAACTATTTTTTGTCCTCATTGCGGTAATGCTGTTTTGGTTAGTGAAAATCAAAAATAGCATAAAATTTAGTAAGTTTTGTCTATTTTATCTTAAAAAAATATGACCTTCCATCCTCAAATGTTGTTTGTATTTCGGGATAAGGCTCACTTATCGTGTAAAAACCCCCAATATTAAGTTTTTCTCCGGGTTCCAAAATGTATTTACCTTTTACTTCATTTGTCAGATAATCATCCAAATTCAACAATTCATCATTTATCATCTTTTCGTCTGCTTTTAACCTTATTTTATAATATGGAGTAAAAATCGTATTTAAAGCTGATTTACAAACACAAAAAGGAATTTTTACCGTATTATACAATACGCCGATTGAACTGAAAAAAAATACCAAACCATTGTTTGCATCCCAAAAGTTAAAATTGTTTTTAATATCTTCTATAGGTTCTTTAAAAGCAGTTTTTGAATATTTTTTCCGTTCTTTATATATAAAAAATTTGACAACTTCTTCTGAATTTTGACCGTTTACAATTTTTATTCTCACTTTTTCGCTCGATTGGTTTTTTATACAATATACACAAATCAAATAATCCTTTTTCAATTTGCTTTTTAAATTATAATATTTTCTCGTAATTTTAAGCTCATTCGGTTTGTATTTATATATTCCGTCGGAAGGAACGGTTTTATCATAATATTTGAATGTTTCAATCGGAAAATTATTCGCAAATATTCTATTTTGAGCAAAAAAGAAAATAAATATTATAACATACAAAATTACAACATTATGCATGTTTCAATTATACAAAGTTTTCAGGTACAAAACATTTTTTTAACAAAATTTTAAAGAATTTGTTGTATAATTAATGTTAAGGTAGGTTCATAAGATGAAAATTTGTATAATAGGTACCGGATATGTGGGGTTAACGGCAGGTACGTGTCTGGCAGATATGGGAAATAAAGTTATTTGTGTCGACAATGATAAAGAAAAAACAGAAAAACTTAAAAAAGGTATAATTCCTATTTTTGAACCCGGTCTTGAGGAATTAATACGAACAAATGTCAGGGAAAAACGTCTAATGTTTTCAACTGATTTAGAAAGTGCGGTAAAATGTTCCCAAGTATGTTATATTGCTGTTGGAACTCCTCAAAAAGAAGATGGCTCTTGTGATTTATCCGCAGTGTTTGAGGTAGCAAAGAATATAGCAAAGGCTATGAATAATTATAAGGTTATTGTTGATAAATCGACTGTTCCGCCGGGTACCGCAGAAAAAATTTCCCAAATTATTAAAAATAATAGCAATTGTTGTTTTGATGTGGTTTCTAACCCTGAATTTTTAAAACAAGGTTCGGCAGTGGATGATTTTTTATACCCTGACAGAGTAATAATAGGCTCGGATTCTGATAAAGCTACTGAAATAATGCAGGAAATATATTCCCCTTTTCTCAGAACAGGTAACAGAGTAATTTTGATGGATGTAAAATCGGCAGAAATGACTAAATATACTGCAAATGCATTTCTCGCTACAAAAATATCATTTATGAATGAAATTGCAAATCTTTGTGAAAAAATAGGTGCTGATGCCGAAAATGTAAGAATAGGTATTACCAGTGATTCCAGAATAGGCAGTCAATTTTTGTTTCCCGGAATAGGATTTGGTGGAAGTTGTTTCGGAAAAGACATAAATGCACTCATTGCTTTTACGGAACAGCACAACTGTAAAAATGATATTTTGAAAGCTGTTAATTATACTAATAAAAATCAAAGACTAATTTTCTTAAATAAAATATATGAAAAATTGGGAACGAATTTACACAACAAAATAATTGCAATTTGGGGATTAGCTTTCAAACCTAAAACAAACGATATGAGAGATGCACCTTCAATTACCATAATAAAACATCTCTTAGATAAAGGTGCGAAAATACAAGCTTTCGACCCTAAAGCCATTGAAACGGCAAAAGCTATTTTTAAAGATAAAATAAGTTATGCAACATCTTCTTATTCTGCTTTGAAAAATGCGGATTGTATGCTTTTGTTGACAGAATGGAATGAGTTCAGACGGATTGATGCGGACAGATTAAAATCTCTTATGAAAACACCCCTAATTATAGACGGAAGAAATCAATTCAACGGGCAAAGACTAAAACAACAAGGAATCGAATATATTTGTATCGGCAGAAATTTTAGTTAGTTTTAAACCAAAGCTCGCCACGGGTCTTGGAACAATCTGCTATTATCGACAGAAACTTTAGTTAGTATTAAACGTCAATAAGTGTTCCTGCACTCTAATATAGGAAGAAATTACGGTTAGGCAGCCAGTTTGGCAATTCTGCCGCTTATTATGTTCAATGCTTCGTGATTTTCGGTATCAATTGCTGTCATAAATGCTTTGTTGAGTAAAGCTCGTGCTTTTAAAGGATTTCCTATATTAATCATAATATCTGCTGCGGAAATATAATTTTCAATGGTATTTTTACTATCACCGGCTTTTGTATATGATTTTGTAGATTTTTTTAAATATTGCATGGCTTTTGACTTATCGTCCAAATAATTGCTGATTT
Organism: Candidatus Gastranaerophilales bacterium; assembly: GCA_947624605.1. Lineage (GTDB taxonomy): Bacteria > Cyanobacteriota > Vampirovibrionia > Gastranaerophilales > Gastranaerophilaceae > RUG841. The sequence continues at coordinate 10,112 of CANQLA010000007.1, forward strand.
GAAAAGCTTTTTTATAAGAATATCCTTTTATTTTTTCATCATGAGTTTCTTCTGCGAGGTTGTTTGCTAAATTCAAAAAAGTATAAGTAGATTTACTGTCAAATACTTCACTTTGAACGGATGCAATATTGTCTAATGCTTTTATTTGTATAGGAAGATTTTCACTTTCTCCCGCATAACCGATTGCTGATATCCAGTGTTTTTTTGCGGGTTCTAAAAGTCCTGCATCATCATATATTTTCCCGGTTTTCATATATGATTTTGCGATTAAATTTTCATCTGTTGCTAAATCTGCTGCAATTTTATAACTTTTTAACGCTTGAGGATACATCCCTCTTTTATTATATAAATCCGCCGTTTCATAATATACCATTGATTGCATTTTTATATCTTCGGTTTTAACTGCATAATTTAATGCCTGTTTCAATGTTATTAGTGCTGTTTGGGGATCTCTTTTCTTTGCGGCTCTTTTTGCCTTGATAAAAAGATGTTTCATCTTTTCATCCGTCGGAATATATTTTTTTTCTTTTTCCGTAAAACCTTTGTTTTCTTGTGAAGATGTTTCAACAATTAGATTTGAATTTGGTGTTTTTTCATTGTTTTCTTCTTCAAAATTCAGTTTTAATGCTTCATTTATTGCATTAGGATTTGCTTTATAATCGATATTTTGTAAAAATAATGCATCTACCCAGTTTTCTACAACATTAGATTGGGTTTTTAATGTTTTCGTTATGTATGCATCCAAAACTTGTGAAGCATTTTTTAAATTTGATTGAATTATCTTCTTATTTGGTATTTCTTTTTCTGCTTGAGTTTGTATTAACTTTAAATATGCTAATACCTCTTCCGTAACTTCTTTTGGAGCTCCTACGGCATTTACCGTTCCCCTGAAATCCGTTATTATTTGAGATACATTAATAGATTGTGCATTGTTTACTTGTTTCTCTTTTATCGGAGGTTGAAAATTTCTATATCCGTATAATTGGTAATTGTTTGCAGGAACGTAATTTCTGTTTCCGTTGTTTGTTTCATCACGATTTGACGAAGAACCTTTTGATTGTTCTTCAGACTCCTTTCGCTGTACGGTTTTTGGTTTAACTTGCGTATATGGTCTTATATATGCAGGATAAACTCCGTTATACATTAATCCCCCAAATTTCCTACTATCTGATTATCTTATTTACTTCTTATGCTTTCAATACGTTTTCTCTAATATCGTCCAATTAATGTATTAATGATTTTTTATTCATTTGTCATTTTTTATTGAAAACCACAGGTTTCAATATGAAACATGTCTTTACAAAAATTAATAATTTTGCCTGTAAAAGTAAATTTTTTTTATAAAAATCATCTGAATTTTAAACACAAAATGAATTTATTTTATTAAAGATAGTCAGCTAATGCTTTTGTAAATATTGCAAATAAAAATATAATCCTTTAAGATTTTTGGGGCTGAAACAGATGCAAAATAAAAGAACCTGCATTTTAGGCAATATTTTTTCTGTTCATTCTGCTGAATAGAATATCAATACCATTAATACATTCTCAAAAAATTAAACAGATTGTTCGTGTACAGCTTTGCTTTTTGCAAAGAATATTAATATCTCCTCAAAAATCAAACAGGAATTTTGATTTGATTTTGTTCTAAATATTTAACACAACTGCAAGCAGCGGTAGCACCGTCTGATGCGGCTGTTATTACTTGTCTTAACGGGGTATTTCTCACATCTCCGGCTGCGAAAACTCCATTAATTGATGTTTGCATATATGCATCGGTTTCTATAAATCCTTGCGGTGTTTGTTCCAATTGTCCGTTAAATAATTCTGTATTCGGTGTAAATCCTATATATGGAAAAATTCCGTCTGTATTTATTTCTGTTATTTTATCGGTTATAACATTTTTTACAACAATTGATTTAACATTATTTTCTCCTCTTATTTCAAGAGGTATTGTATTCCATACAAATTCTATTTTGGGATTATTAAAGGCTCTGTCTTGAATAATTTTATCTGCTCTTAACTTTTCTCTTCTGTGAATAATATAAACTTTTTTTGCAAATTTTGTAAGATAACAAGCTTCTTCAACGGCAGAATTGCCTCCTCCTACTACACAAACAACTTTGTCACGATAAAAAGCTCCGTCACATACAGCACAATAACTGACACCTTTGCCAAATAGTTCTTTTTCTCCGGGTATTCCAAGTTTTGAAGCTTTTGCTCCGGTTGCGATAATTATACTTTTGCATTTAAAAATAATATCAAGAGATTCAATAGTTTTTATTTCTGATTTTAAATCAACTTTTTGTATTTCTTGCATTGGAAATTTTTCCACTCCGAATTTATCAGCGTGTTTTTCAAATTTTTCCATCAAATCAAATCCGCCTGAAACTGCAAAACCGGGATAATTTTCTATTTCCTGATAGTTTCCAGGTTGACCTCCAAACATAGTTATATCTACAACAGCAGTTTTTATATTACCTCTGCACGCATAAATAGCGGCTGATAAGCCCGCAGGTCCGCCTCCTAAAATAACTGTGTCAAAAATTAATTCTTTCTTTTTACTCATTATCTTTTACCTTTTTATTTATATTATTTTAATCCGAATATCTTTTCCGTTTCAGAGCCGGAAAGTTTCACTGCTTTTAACTTATATGCACAATATTCTTGTTTTATAAGCATGCCGTTTTTATAAGTTCTTACACTCATTGTATCAAGACCGTAAAAATTGTCACCACTTAAAGTTAATTTTGCTGTTTCAATTACAGTTTCATTTTTATCTTCACTTTTCCTCTGAAAAGTAAATGTGTCTGTTGCAGCTTCTTTTACCGTAATTGATGCACTGGCTCCGGATATCGGATTTGTTAATGTTATGACGTTTCCTGCTTTTGTAAAGTTCCATATTTCCGTCGAATATGGTGCAAACATATCAATATTCGTGGTTTTTGACCGTACTGCAATAACTTTCCAGGAACCGAAAAATCCTGTCGGGACATTTTCGGTTGTACTTATTCCTCCAGTCAGTGTAACAGCTTCCGCTTGTGTATTTACTGTACATATCAGCAGAAAAAATAATATAAATAAAAATCTTTTCATATTTATATAAATAACTATTTGGTAAAAAAAATCAATATTTAAACGAATATTATAACAGTAATTATATTATTTTTCGTTGAAATTTTTTATTTTTCCCTCCTGCTTTCCCCGGTGAATATACTATATATATCTTCTCTTGCGATAACTCCCCTAATCTTATTTTGGTTATCAATAACAGTTAAGATGTTTGTATTGTTTATATGAAGCCTGTAATATGCTATGTAAAGATTTTCATTTTCGTTTATTGTTATTGGTTCAGTATTCATAATCAATGAGATTTCTTGGTTTTTATCAATTTTATGCATAATAACATCTTCTATATCAGATTTTGTAACAATGCCCGTTAATTTATTTTTATTATCAACAATAGGATAAGAATCAAAATCCATATTTTTTGTCTTGTTGATAAATTGTTCAATAGTTATGTCAAAAGGAAATTTTGTAACATCTTTTATCATATAATTTGAAACTTTTAATTTATTTGAAATATCTGATTTTGATTGTTCAAGTTGATTAACTATAAGTTTTGAATAAATAGGTTTGTGATTAAGTTTTTGAGCTGTCAAATCTGCAATTGCGGCACTTAACATTATAGGAAGAATAAATTTATAACCAGCGGTCATTTCAAAAACCATAACAACGGCAGTTATAGGTGTTCTTGCAACAGCAGAAAGAAATGCCCCCATTCCTACCATGGAAACAGTTATTGGGTCGATGTTAAAACCAAGCGAGTTAAATAATGAAGCAATAATATATCCGAGAAAAGCCCCAAGCATAAGCATTGGCAAAAAAATACCTCCGGCTGCACCTGAACCAAAACAAAACGGAGTAACTAAAAATTTTGTCATAAAAATAATTATAACAGTTAATAATGAAAGTTTATTCTCTAAAAGAAAATCAACCGCTAAATTTCCGGAACCTAAAACAAAAGGTACAAACAATCCCGTAATGCCAACTATAAACCCCGCTATTGCAGGTTTTAACCATGCCGGAATTGATTTAATCTTTTCAAATAAAGCATTGTTAAAATATATAATTTTAGCAAATATTACACCGGTAATTCCTGCACTTATTCCCAAAAATACACAAACAATCAGAACATTAAAATCCGGTTCACCCGTAATTTGCGGGATATTAAAAGAAGGATTATTTCCTGCAAAATATCTTGCAATACCTGATGCGGTAACAGTTGCAAAAAGAACCGTAAAAAGCATATTAGGGGTAATTTTGTTTGTTAACTCTTCAAAAACAAATAATGTTCCGGCAATTGGTGCGTTAAATGTTGCTCCTATTGCTGCCCCTGCACCCGATGCTATCAATTTTTCCTGCATAGCCCCTTTTAAATTAAAAAATTTACTCACCAAAGCTCCGCATCCGGCTCCTAATTGAACACTTGGTCCTTCTCTTCCTAATGATAATCCCGTTCCTATTCCTGCAACACCTGCTATAAATTTGATTATAATACTTCTAACTCTCGTAATATTACCCATCTTTGCCATAACCATTTTGACAAAAGGAATTCCGCTTCCTTTTGTTTCAGGTGCAATTTTATATACAAGAATCCCCGAAATTAATCCGCCAAATGTCGTTATAATCGGAAATATTATTATCTTTTGTGTGGTTGTCATCTCTGACATTAGTTTTTGAATATTTATAAATAATTCATTAATACAATATTTAAAAAATACAACAACAATCCCGGAAAATAAACCAACCAAAAATGCCTGGATTATAATTCTCCCGTGTAAATATTTAAGAATAAATTCTTGTATATTTTTTGCAGTTTCCCTCTTTGAGTTCATATATTAAGTATATAACAAACTAAAATTTCACATAAAATTTTCAAATGGTTTTTTTGTAATTTAAAAATCCTTGTGCAGACAAGAAATATCATTTTGTTTTAAGATTTTTGAAAACAAAATTTACGTAATTTTGTATGTTGTTTTCGCCTTCTAAAGATAATAATAATATAAACGGTGTTACTTCATATTCGCTTAATGCTTAGCGGGATTATATTTAATTATTTAATTATTTAATTATGGCGGACATCCAAATGTGTTTTGAATTAGTATATTTTGTCAAAACTGTGCTTTTGCTTTTCAAAATTTACAGTATTCAAAAACTTGAACGTCCCCATAATAATTCATTAACTTATATATTATTTGTTGATCTCCTCATTAAATCGGATAATTTGGGTTCAACTTTTTTAATCGGTTTGGAAATCATTCTTTTTGATTTCTTTTTTAAAGTTTTTATACTTGATAATCCTACAAGACTTTTATCGTTGGAAATCATAAATATATCTTTTATAAAATCGGTAATTGTATTCATAATATTCTGCCCCCTTTTTATATCCCCATTTATATTAAACTCTTTATTTGTAAAAAAATCGACGTTATTTTAGGGATATGCAAAATGATAACAACAGAAAATAACAATATGAATACGTTTTTTACAGGATTTCAACAAAAAAATTATAAAAATATTTATATAAAAAATAATTAAATAATTTTAAAAAAATATATAAAAATAAACTTGAATTCCATATCGTATATTTATTGTAAATCAAATAAAACATAGATATTGACAGATAAAAATAAAAACAATAAAATAAATAAAAACTTTAAACAGGTGATGAAAATGTATAAAATATTTAAAATTTTAATTGTAATTATTCTTTTTTTATATAACGGAATGTGGGTAAATGCATCAGAGATTAAAACTGATAATCAAGATAATGGCATAATGTATAAGGCATTGACACCGATAGGATGGACAATAGGATGTGTTGTAGCTCCTGCTTGTTTGGGGATAGAATATACGGAAGATATTCTTGAGTGGAGCGGAGACAATATAATTGAACCTTTAGGTGATGGAATAGTATGGACAATAGATCAAACCGTAAAGGGATTGGAAGTAAGTGCGAGATATACAATAATTCCCGTTAGCAAAGGTTTATTTTGGACAATAGATCAAACTGCGGATTATATAATTATTCCGGTAGGCAAGGTTATCGGACAAGGTGTTAAATTTGGGGTTGATTATATAATTATACCTGTTGTAAAAAACAGTTGGAAAGCAATGGAGAAAACAGCGGATGGAGTTGAAATTTTGGCAGATTATACAATAATTCCGATAGGAAAAGGTATGTATAAGGTTGCTTGCTACGGAACCGAATATGTTATTGTTCCTGTTGCGAACGGGATTTATTCAGGTGTCAGGTTTGTCGCAATTCCTGTTGGTAATGGAATAATTACCGGTGCAAAATATACTGTATTTCCGGTGGCAAAAGCTGTTAAATACGGCATTGTAAAAATAGAAGACGGTATTGTCTGGAGTTCAAAAAATATAGTTTATCCTATAAGCAAAACTACAGGTGATTGTATTTCTAAAATTGCTCGTCCGATTGAAAATTCGGTGCAAATTACTATAGAAAAAATAAAAAGTTTTATAAACCGTTGGTAATTTATAAACTTGTTTTAACAATGATGGAAAATGTCAGAAATCTTTTTATAATGTTAATTACTTTGTTAAAGTAATGAAATATTGAATTTTATTTCAACCGGATATTTATTGTTAAAATACGAATTTAACAAAATTTAATAAAAGCTCTCTTGTTAATACAGTTTCTAAAGTATTTTTATTTTTTTTTATAAAAACTGCTTGTATTAAAAATATGTTTTATTTATGATAAATAAGCAAACTTCAAAAGGAAGGGTAAATCATGAATCCTATAGTAAAAGATTTAAATAAAGAAATAGTAAAAAAGGAATTACCGGCATTAAATCCCGGCGATACGGTAAAAGTATCCGTAAGAATTGTTGAAGGTAATAAAGAAAGAATACAAGCATTTGAAGGAACGATAATTAAAAAAAGAGGAAGTGGTGTAGGCAAAACTATAACTGTCCGTAAAACATTTCAAGGCGTCGGAGTAGAACGTGTGTTTCCCGTATATTCTCCGCGTGTTGAGAAAATTACCATAATCAGAAAAGGTGATGTAAAACGTGCTAAATTATACTATCTCAGAGAAAGAATAGGAAAAGCAACTCGTATTAAAGAAAAAATTGATGTGAAAAAATAGCAAGTGTTTTACATAGTTTAAAAGCCATAATCAATCGGTTATGGCTTTATTAGTTTAAATTAAAAGGATTATTATGCAGTTTATTCAATGGTATCCGGGACATATAGCCAAAGCGGAAAGAAAATTAAAAGAGCAATTGAGTATAGTCGATGTGATAGTTGAAATCGCTGATGCCAGAATACCTTTAAGCTCAATGTATCCGGATGTAAAAAATTTAATAGGCGAAAAACCGAGATTAATAATTTTAAATAAATCAGATGCTGCTGATATGGATAAAACAAAAGTAATTTCCAAACAACTTAAAAAAGAAACAGGATGTGATATTCTTTTTACTTCAAATCTTGATTGTAGTGATGTAGCAAAAATTATTAATAAAATAGCCGATTTAAGTAAACCTGCTATTATCAGGCAAGTTCAAAAAGGACTTTTACCTCGTCCTGCAAGAGCAATGGTAATAGGGATGCCAAATGTTGGTAAATCAAGTATTATTAATAAATTAATCAGAAAAACAAAAACCAAAACAGGTGCAAAAGCCGGTGTAACAAGACAACAACAATGGGTCAGAATTAATCCCAGAATAGATTTGCTTGATACCCCCGGAATAATTCCTGTAAAACAAGTACATCAAAATATAGCATTAAAATTGGCATATGTTGATTCCATAGGTGAAAATGCTTATGATACTGAAGCTGTTGCCGTCGAATTTTTAAAATTAATGCTTGAAAAATATCCTTCAAATATAAAGTTGAGATATGGATTTGAAAATTCTTGTTCGGAAATTACTCTTGAAAAAATTGCGGAAAAAAGAAATTTATTAACTCAAAATGCTTCTGCTGATATTCTAAGAGCTGCTTCTATGCTTATGAATGACTTTAGAGAAGGACGACTCGGGAGAATTACTCTTGATGACGAAAAATGACTTGTTTGATTTCGATTTAAATTTTTTACAAAACAATACCTGTTTGATAGGTACCGATGAAGCCGGCAGAGGTCCGGGAGCCGGTCCTGTCGTTGCTGCCGCTGTTTGCTTCAATAAAACAGATAATTCCTTAATTGACTCACTTTGCGAAATTAATGATTCAAAAAAATTAAGTGAGTTGAAAAGAGAAAAACTCTTTGAAATAATAGTAAAAAATACGGTCTGTCAGGTGGTTTTCGGAACTGTTGAAGAAATTGAAAAAAATAATATCTTGCAAACATCGCTCAATTGTATGAAAAAGGCTTGTTTATCCGTTATTGAACAACTTTGTTCACAAAATGTCTATGTAATTGTTGACGGAAATAAACTTATACCAAATTTTATTTACAAACAGCAAAGTATAATTAAAGGAGATTCAAAATCAGCAAGCATTGCTGCTGCAAGTATTTTGGCAAAAGTTTCAAGAGATAGGTTTATGAATAAATTGGATAAAGACTTCCCTCAATATAATTGGGCAAAAAATAAAGGTTATTTAACTTCCGAACATCTTGATGCAATTGACAAATACGGAATTAATAAATACCATAGAAAAAAATTTTTGGAAAAACATTTCTCTAAACAACTTAAATTGTTTAATATTTAATTAATCAAAACTTATTGTAAAAAGCCGTTTAAACTTTTTAAGTTTAAACGGCTTTTCGATTAATTATGCTAAATCATAACTAGCTTGGGTCGTTATTTCTGTTTTTCTGTCTGTCAAACATAACTTCTCTTGCTGCAAGAGATTCACCTGTGTTATCACCGGGTTTACCTGCAACAGCTCTGCTGCCGTATAAAGTAGCAACAAATGTATCCTTTGGCTGTCTGGAATCAGTTGTCATTGTGTTAGGACCTTTTTCTCCGTTAACATCAATTAACATGTATGCATAATAATTTTCTTCAGCATCATTGTCTGAAGTTTGACCTATATAGTTTATAGCATATCTCATACCGTCAGCTGTATAGAAACAATATTCCGAACTAATACCTGTTGAACCTGCTCCGAATGCTTCTGAAGTTGTTTCTGTCGTTATAACGGACATTCTCTTTTTAAACAGGTTGTCAATTAAATTTTGTGCACTTGTTAAATCAGTATCACCAATTTGTTTGCCTTCCAAAGCAAAGTTTAATGATATTGCCTGATTTAATGCTGATATGGCTTTTTTCAAGCCAACTCTGTATTCCTGTTGGTTAGTTGAATTCATCAACGTAGGAATTGTCATAGATGCGATTACACCGATAATTACAAGGGTAATCAAAACTTCCGCCAAAGTAAAACCTTTTTTCATCTTTTAATTTCTCCTTTTTATAATTACATACCCTTTCGGGCTCAATAAAAATATTAAGATACTATAATTATAGCTCTTTATCATAAATTATACAAGTATAAAAATTAATTAAATACTTATTTAAACAATTTTTCTAAACAAAAAACAATTTTACAAAATTTAATATTCTATTTTGTTAATGTCAGTACTGATTTTTCTTTCGTAAATTTATCTTTATTATCGTTTAGTTCCCAACAGTTCAGGCATCTCGCTTCATAAGTTTCATCCGCACCTATCATAATTAACGGTGAATTTTTATCTGCCGGTTTTCCGTCAATCAATCTTTGCGTTCTGACAGCATATTCACTTCCGCATTTCATACATATTGCGGTAAGTTTGTCAACTTTGTCAGCGTATGCCAACAGCTGCGGCATTGAACCAAACGGTTCACCTTTAAAATCAAGTTCCAAGCCTGTTCCTATTACCCTTTTGCCGTCTTTTATTAATTTATTAATCACCATTACAATTTCTTCATCAAAAAATTGAAGTTCATCTATTGCTGCAACATCATCTTCTGTTGTCACTACATCCAGTATTTGTCTTGCATTTTTAACTTTTACCGTATCAAGCCACATTCCGTTGCGTGATTCTATATAATCTCCTTTTGCTCTTGTGTCTATTGTCGGTGATATGACTTTTACTTTCTTTTTAGCTATGATTAATCTTCTGATTCTTCTCAATAATTCTTCGGTTTTTCCGCAGCTCATCGGTCCTGTGATAAGTTCAAATCTATACCCCATTTTTTATCCCCTCTAAAATGGCATGTTTGTTTTTTATTAATTCTAAATCAAGTGTTTTTTTCTGTCAAAAAAACATTCTTTTTGTGTTCATATATTTTCACATCTTTGTTAATATTTGTTATTCCAACTCTTGTTTTATAGCTTCTAATTTCGTTATTGCCGTTTCTACGGAAAGATTTTTCAAATCCTGCAATCTTTCAAATGGTAAATTCCACCATTGTAATTTTAAAAGCCGCTCTATTATTTCTTCATTAAAACGATATTTTATAATTTTGGTAGGTACTCCTGCTGCAACAGCATACGGAGGTATATTTTTTGTTACAACCGCATTTGCCGCAATGACGGCTCCATCTCCGATTGTTACTCCTTTTTGTATTATTGCTCTTGTCCCTATCCATACATCATTTCCTATTATTGTTTTAGTTTCTTTACCCGGATAATTAAATACATCATAACTTATCGGATGTGTGGAAAAATTCTCCAGCGGATGTTCTGACGGTGCAATGACTACGTCATTTGCAATTGAACAGTATCTGCCGATTTCCGCATAATCATCAACATAAACATCTCGTCTTATATATGTTCCTCTGCCGATTTTTATATGTGACATTATTACAACGCTTTTATCAATTAAAACATTATCTTCTATTATATTTGTGGAATCTATTGCATATTCCGTTCCGAATATCCGGTTTGATATTCTTTTAAATTCTCGTGATATCTTTTCTCTTTTCATGATTTTAATTCTGCCGTTTGTTTTTGTTTGTTAACTATTGCCTGCATCCATTGCTGATTATTTAAATACCAATCTATCGTTATCTTTATTCCTTCTTCAAATGTTAATGACGGTTTCCAACCAAGTTCGGATGTTATTTTATCATTGCTTATAGCATATCTTCTGTCATGTCCTAACCTGTCTTGTACGTATTTTATTGACTTCTCATCTTTTCCCATTGCACTTAATATTAATTTGGTAATTTCCATATTCGTTTTTTCATTATGACCTCCTATGTTATATACTTCTCCTGCTCTTCCTTTGTGTAATACAACATCTATGGCTTCACAATGATCATATACGTATAACCAGTCTCTAACATTTAATCCGTCACCGTATACAGGTACTTTTTCATCTTTTAAAAGCAGTGAAATAAAATAAGGAATTAATTTTTCAGGATATTGATATGGCCCGTAATTGTTTGAACATCTCGTGTTTAACGTCGGCATTCCGTATGTTTCATGATATGCTCTTACAAGCATGTCTGCACTTGCTTTTGATGCTGAATATGGTGAATTGGGGGAAAGCGGTGTTGTTTCATAAAAGTATCCTGTCTTTCCCAATGAACCGTATACTTCATCCGTTGAAACCTGTAAAAATCTTTCTATTCCTTTTTCTTTTGCGTTTTGAAGTAAATTTAATGTTCCTTTTACATTTGTATCTATAAAAATTTCCGGCCCTGTTATTGAACGATCAACATGACTTTCCGCTGCAAAATTTACTACCGTATCAACTTCTGTCATTATATCGGCAACAAGATTCTTGTCACAAATGTTTCCGTGTACAAATGTATAATTGGGATTATTTTTTACATCATCAAGATTTTCAATATTTCCTGCATACGTTAGTGCATCTAAGTTGATTACTTTATATTCAGGGTACTTTTGTAAAATATGCCTTACAAAACAACTTCCTATAAAACCTGCACCGCCTGTTACCAATATCTTTTGCATAGTTATTTCCTTTATTTGTATATTTTATAAACTACAATTTCACCTTTTGATATTTTTGCCTCTTCAGGTGCCGTATCTGTTTGCGTATTTGTTTGTGTATCTAATGCAGTCGGTCTTTTTACAAAACAATTTGCTATCTTTAATTGACTTGCATTCATATGTAATGCTCTTATTTTACATTTTTCGTTTCCGTTTTTACCTGCATGGACACTTCCCGAAAGATTACCCCATACCGTAACATCTCCGGATGCATATATTTGTGAGCCTTCATGGCAATCTCCAATGATTACCAAATTCCCTTCAAAGGATATAAATTGCCCCGCAAATATCGTTTGCTTTAAATATTTTGTCGGAAATGCCTCTATTTCAAAATCGTATTGCGTATATTCTCTTTCTTCCGCTTCCGCCGTTTCTTTTATCGATGTGAATTTCTCTTCTTTTAATCCGGTATTTTCAAATACATCTTCCAGTTTCCTTTCGGTCTTATATATTACATTCAATTCTTCTTGTATGGTTTCATCACTGGGTATATCCAGCGATAAACTTTCTATATATTCTCTTTCGGAATCATTCGATTTGTTATTTTCCTCAACATTGTTTCTATTCTGCTGAGTTTCAAGTTCAAACGTATCTTCGTCAGAATTTATTCTTATTGTAATATCCGTATTCTCTTGTTGATTTGTCTGTGCATTTTCTGCTTTCAACCAATTATTTGTCGCAAAACCGCTGTTATAATTTAATTCTTCCTCTTCACTGTTTGCAATATCCTTATTATTTTCCGTATGTTCGGTTTTGGGGAACGCAATTTCCACAGTTTCTGACGATTTATTTTCATCTTTTGTCAAATTGTTGTCAAAAGAATTATTTCCCTTATCGAATTTTTCATCGTCCGTTTTGTCGGTTTGACTTCCCTCAGATGCCGAAACTTCCTGTGTTATAGGTGTTACTTCCGGAAACAATTCCGGTTTTACTTCTTTTATATTTGGTTTTTGTTTATCTTCATTACCTTTATTATCTTGAAAAACTGTTTCAGGTACCATATCTGAAGAATTTTGATAAACAAGACCTATTGCTATTGCCGAATTTCTCGTTATTTCGGATTTCCCGTCCACTATTGCCAGGGTTGAATTGATACTTTCTATTAACGATTTTATACTCAATAACTGTGATTTATTAAATTCCACATTGCCTAATTTTAGCTTGACTCTTTGATTTTTTGCAGGTTCGTTATCCAATATTGAACTCAAATCGTAAACTACTTCTGCCGGTGTTGAAAGATAGCTCAAATCAATTAAATATAAATTATCGTTAAATCCTTGTGCCATAAATTCTCATCTTATAATTTTAACATCTTTATTATACCATAGTTTGTTAACACTGTTTTTTTGTAAATTTTTTTAATTTTTAACTAAAAAATTTGTCCTTTAAAAAAAAATAAGTAATAATATCTGTATGGATAGAAATGTGAAAAGAATATTAAATGTAATTATAATAACGGGATTATTGGGTATAAATCCTGCAATATCTCAAACAGTTTATCGCACACAAGGAAACAATTCTTTTTATAAATTTCGTGATAATGATGTGATAAATAATACCAATGCTCAAAACGGCATGCACAACAAAGCTTCCGAACAAGTTTATTACAATGATGGTATTTCTGCTAACTCAACAAATAAATTGCAGAAAAATATATCAAAAAAAATGAAGCAAAATTATAAAGAAATTACTCAAAATGACAAACTGATTGAAGCTTGTGAAATATTAAAAGACGGAGCTGGAAATTTTGCATATAGTTCCATACACGGGAATAACAAAACTTATAAACCTATAGAAATAATATTTATAAATTTTCCTTTAGATGAAAAGTACAAAAATCTGGATGCATACAGTCAATTTGAAGGCAATAGATACAAAATCAGACTGAATGCAAAGTACATGGATGCTCCTGCGGAGGCAATAGCTCCAATTATTGCCAGAGAAGCTTTAGTAGGTAAAAACAAATCAGAAAGTGATATTCAAGAAGCTCAACAACTTCAGATTGCTGTTTGGACACAAATTCTTGAAAAAAATCCTTGGCTTGCAAAGTCTGACAACAAACTTGTAATAATCCAAAATAAATTAAAGGCGGGTGCAAATCCCGAGGAATATAACGCTTTTTTAAACGAAGCGAGCATTCCTGTTTCAAAAAATCAGACTCCTCCAAAAGAAATATTACGTTCTTTCGGTAGCGATAATTCTAACGGAGAAGATGATGCGGACGATTCTTCCGTAAAAGATGCCGATGAATCTGAGGAAATAACTTTTAACACAGGTGCATTACACAAAAAATATAAAAAAATTACAAAAGAAGAAAGAATTATGGAAGCACTTGAGCTTTTGAAAGATACAGTTGGAAAGTATTCTCACGATGCTATTTTGGGAGATAATTTGACCCATAAACCAATTTCAATAAAATTTAAAAATTTAAGTGAAATAAAACGGGAATATTCAACATTTGATGCTCTTGGCTGTCGTCAGGCAGGGAAATTAAACATTTATATAAACAGTAAACATTCTGATGCTCCTGCGGCTGCAATAGCTGCAATTTTAGCTCACGAAGCACTTCATCAGGATGAATTTGATTCTTTAAATGAAGAAACTTATGCTTGGACAATGGAAGCCTCGGTTTGGACGCAATTATGTGATAAAACTCCGAGTGTAGGTGATATTCTTCATCCTCTTGTAAAAAGAGAAAATTTATTGAAAAAGCTTCTTGAAAAAGGAGATTATACAAATAAGTACATAAAAAAAATCGTTTTTTCAAATTCCAGTTATTCAAATTTACCTGTTCGTTCACCAGGATTTGAAGATGATATTTAATTGTCGTTATATGTTATTTTCTCTTGCGAAACAGTTAAAGCAAGTGCATTGCTGACTGCTATTGCACCTTTTGTTGACGGATTATTGACAATTTTTCCGTTAATTTGCATTGTTGATGAACTTCCGCCGTCGAGATTCATAGCATATTCACATCCGAAACTTTTCATAATTTTTGCAAGTTCATATAATCCCGCACCAACGGACTTTTCTTCCCGTCCGTCTATTGTCACCATAATAAAGTAACCTTCTTTTGTAAATCCGATTGCCGTTCTCGGATTTCTTCCCGCAATGGGTTTAAATTTTTCTTCTATATAGTCAACGTAGATATTCCCTTCTTTAACTAAGAAAGGTCCTCCTCCAATAATGTGATTTACATTTTCCCATTGCGGTTTTGTCTTTATATCTAAAATTATTTTTTCATAATTTGTATTTTTGAAAGATTTTTTATCATAATTTTTATTATTAATAAATTCTTCAATTTTGCTTTTAGGTCCGATTATAACAAAACCGTTTTTTGGAATTTCGACTGATGAATTTGATTTTTTAATTATTTCCCCATTTGAAATTGATACCTGGATACCATATTTAGGGGTAGCAGGAGAAAGTTCCCCCCATATTTCCGTATAAATTAATACGTCCGTACATAATGTTCTTGGCTGATTAATATTATCAACTTTAAGTTGTTTATTCATATAATACAAATTGGCATTTAGTGAAACTCTGTCCATTTTGAATCCGTCATCGGTTATTGCAAATGCTGCTCTGTTGTACAAAGGACCGGTTAAAAGCTGTTTATCAATCATTAAAATTCCGAGGGGAACACCGGTTTTAGGTTTAAAATATGAGCCGTTTACGGCCGCAAATGAGTTGTATTGTTTTGAAATGTTTAAAATGTTTGATTTTTTGGCAAGTTTGTCTCCTGCCATAGCAGGAATAATTTTAATATCAGGATTAAGTAACGGATTAACTTCAATGATGTTTATTTTTAAAGGTTTCCCGCCGATATATTTTAATAATTTTGTATGAATAACGCCATTTTTAATTTTATTAAAACATACGTTTTGACCATACCTGTTTTGCAAAGAAATTGTCCATAATTTTTGTGCCGTCTGTTCAATTGATGCCATATAATTTTGTGTATTTTTATGCTGCTGTTCATACGAAGTATTGACATCAGCTTTTATAGCATTGACCGAACTTGAAGAGTACAAACCATCCCCTAAAAAAATAACCGTGACAAAAAATAAAATTACTGATCGGACGGCTATTTTTTTGAAGGTAGTTGAATCTTCGACCAACAGCACGTTCATAAATTCCTTTGGAGAAACTTTTGAGTTTGTCTTTGAGAGATGTTTCTCTACTACAATTATAGCACATTTGAAAAAGCTTTTAAAGTCTAAATCATAAACCAATTCAAAAAATAAACAGTGTAAGAAATACCATTGCAAGACCGTCTGTTTTTGAGGGTTTTCAGCTATGGATTTTTGGTGTTTGTTAACAAAACTTAATTATTGTATAATATGAAAATACAAAAGTTTAAAACAGAAAAAGCAAATAATATTTTAAATGTTGTGGCAAGAGTAATGCTGTTTTTTGTTTTTGCAATTAAATTTGAGTATTATTTAATGGTAAATTTCCGAAGGATAAGTATAATTAATAAATATGATGTTTGACGAAAAATCTGAGGAATAAACGGTGAATATATTTTTATTTATGGATTTTACATAATTTAAAAACAAGCAATTTCTGAAAAGGCTTATTACAAGTGTTTTTTGAAAAATTAAAAACTTTTTTTAAAATTTTTATGTAAATTATTGACAAGTTATAAATAATAATAAAATAAGGGAAAAGATGTATTGTAAAAAATGTTATTAAAATATATTCAAATTCAATACATAAAGAGAGCATATATGCTAAAATAAAAAAAGTAACTTATACACTTTAAAATATATAAGAAGTAAATCGAGACGGTTATACTTCGGGTAGTATTATTACTTTCCTGACATTCGGCTTTTAGCAAAAAGGAGCTTTACATGCAAAATGAAGAACAAACGATTAATAATGTAAATAGTATAAAGACATCTGAGGAAACGTATTCTGTCAAGACCAATAAAATAGAGTCAAAAAATCCGATAAATAAATTTATTGATCTTATACCGAAAGTAATCGTAAGCAATGTTAAAATAATTAAGAAAGACGGAACAAAAGAAGATTACGACATACAAAAAGTAATTACGGCGGTAAAAAAATCGGCTGCGAGAATGCTTGTAGAGTTCACGGACAAAGAACTTGAAACGCTTTGTAATTTGGTTAACAGAAGTGTATTGGAGCTTAGAAAGCCGGAAGTTGAAATAATAAAGATGCACTATATAGTAGAAAATGCACTTGAGAGTGTAAGTCCGAAAGTTGCAAAGAGCTACAGAAATTATAGAAATTACAAAGTAGATTTTGTACAAATGCTTGATAAAGTATATCAAGAGAGCCAAAAAATCATGTATATCGGTGATAAAGAAAATTCAAATGCCGATTCTGCATTAGTTTCAACAAAACGTTCATTGATATTTAATCAATTGAATCAAGAATTATATAAAAAATTCTTCTTAACGGTACCGGAACTTCAAGCAATAAGGGACGGATACATATACATTCATGATATGTCAGCAAGGCGTGATACAATGAATTGTTGTCTTTTTGACGTGGCATCGGTGTTAAAAGGCGGATTTGAAATGGGAAATCTGTGGTATAACGAACCGCAGTCATTAGAAGTTGCATTTGACGTAATAGGTGATATAGTTATGGCTGCTGCAAGCCAGCAATATGGCGGGTTTACTGTACCGGAAGCGGATAAAATACTTGCACCGTATGCACAAAAAACATTTGAAAGAAATTATAAAAGATACATAGAAATGGGTGTTCCGGAGCAAAGAGCCGGAGAAGAAGCTGAAAAAGACGTTGCCAAAGACTTTCATGACGGATTTCAAGGCTGGGAATACAAATTCAATACAGTTGCATCAAGCAGAGGTGATTACCCGTTCATAACCATGACAATCGGGCTTGGAAGAAGCAGATTTGAGAAAATGGCATCAATGATGATGTTAGAAGTCAGAAAGAACGGACAAGGCAAAAAGGATTATAAAAAACCTGTATTATTCCCAAAGATAGTATTTTTATACGACAAAGAATTACACGGAGAAGGCTGCGAATTAGAAGATGTATTCAAAGCAGGTGTTGAATGTTCTAAAAAGACGATGTACCCGGACTGGTTATCATTGACAGGAGAAGGTTATATTGCGGGAATTTATAAAAAATACAAAAAAGTCATATCACCGATGGGATGCAGAGCATTTCTTTCTCCTTGGTATGAAAGAGGCGGAATGAAACCTGCCGATGAAAACGATGTCCCTGTATACGTCGGAAGGTTTAATATTGG
>CANQLA010000008.1 GCA_947624605.1 Candidatus Gastranaerophilales bacterium
AGGTAAACCTTGTGCATAACCTTTTCCTACAGAAATTGCATCATCATGACCTAATGCATGTCTGACTTCTTTTATTAATTTAATTTGTTCTTTCTCTTGTCTTGTTGAAAGAGCATTTCCAAAATTTATTTGAGGTATACGCATATTTTTTTCTCCGATTTGTCTACTCTTTTATTAAAAAAAAAAATAAAAAAAAATTGATTAATTTTAATTAATTGTAAACAAATTTAAATGAATTGTTGTTTGTACACTTAATTTTCTTCTTAATTTTTGAAAAAATAATGCAATTTTTTGCCAAAAAATTACATTATTCATAACAGTTTCCGTCAACTTTACGAATTATTTGTCGAAAATTAATTATTATTTACCTTTTTTAATATGTATTTTAAAACTTTATTTTTTTATTAAAAATTGTTAGAAACCGTATTAATAAAGAAGTTTACAAAATTTTTGAAAAATTTATTAAGTGTATTAATAAAATAACAAATTAAATACAGTTAAAATTCAGATTTTATAACGGTATTCATAAGTTTACAAAAATTAATATTATTTTTAAAATTATCAATTTTCTTACATATATATACTTTATATATATGAGAGAGTAAATGAGAAGAGAATTAAATATTATGCAAGAATATAAATACTTGTTATCCGGTGTTCAAAAAAAGATGGTTTCTAACGGTCTGACAAATGACATAATGCAGCGTTTAGAGAACTTTACAACAGTATTTAATAACAACAGCTCCAATAAAAACATTGACTCTTTCAATCTTTCTATGCCTGACATACAATATCACGCAATGAATATATTTAAAAATTCCAATGCAAATGATATTAATTCTCTGAACGAAATGTGTAATCAAGCAGGAATAACAATGAATATTAATTCCGTAGAAACAGCTTATGCTACAGATCAAACGGGAAATAAAAATCTTTCAATATATACATTTACGGACGAAAAAGGAAATGAATTTTCAATTGCGGATATTAACGTAAAAGAAGTTTTATATAAAGAAGAATTATGTTTTGATGATTTATTAAAAGATGTAATTCAAGAATTAGCCAACGGAGATATTTCACTTCCGGAAACACCTTATCAACAAGAGCAGGCAGCAGCTTAACAATAAAACTTATTGTAGATATAATAAAATTGTTAAAAATTAAAATTGAAAAAACAATTAATCTTGCAGGTTTTTTATACTTTGAAATTGATTTTCCCTTGAAATTACAACTTTACCGGAACGAACCAATTCTCTTATTCCTATAGGTCGCAAAAGTTCAATAAGTGAACGAATTTGTCTTTCATCACCTAAAGCTTGTAAAGTATATGAACGTGAAGTAACATCAATAATTTTTGCATTAAAGATTTCGGCAATTCTCAAAATTTCAGAGCGATGTTCATCTTTTGCACAAACTTTACACATGATAAATTCTCTTTCAATTGAATCACTAACAGGTAAATCCATGACTTTAATAACCGGAATTAATCTGTTTAACTGTTTAGTAATTTGTTCAATAACTTTATCATCACCTTTTGTGACAATAGTGACTCTGGAATAATCGGTATCTAAAGTCGGAGCAACAGTAAGGCTTTCAATATTATAACCTCTGCCGCTGAATAGGTCACTTATTCTTGAAAGTACACCGGATTCATTTCTAACAAGTACCGAAATCGTATGTATCATATTTTTCTTCCTTAATCTTTTTCAATAGGACAATCATTAGATAAAAGAACTTTATTAAGCGGTTCACCAGCTAAAACCCAAGGATAAACCATCTCGAACGGTTCTACCCTAAAATCAATCAGAACTGGTCTTTTGATTTCAATTGCTTTTCGTAAAACAGGTTCAATATCTTCTTCTTTTTCTACAACAAAACCGACAGCACCGTATGATTCTGCTAATTTTACAAAATCAGGAGAAGAAATTTTTGTTTGAGAATAATGCTTATGATAAATTCTTTCCTGCCATTGACGCACCATGCCCAACCAACCGTTATTAATAATAGCAACAATAACAGGAATATTATAATCAACGCAAGTTGCAATTTCTTGAATATTCATTTGAATACTGCCATCACCCGCTATATCAATAACAACTTTATCTTTTTTGGCTACACTTGCTCCGATTGCAGCAGGGAAACCAAAACCCATTGTACCAAGACCACCTGAAGTTATCAGTTGACGAGGATGAACAAAATCATATACTTGTGCCGTCCACATTTGATGCTGACCTACCTCAGTTGCTATAATAGCATCCATACTTTTCGTAACATCACAAATTTTACGAATTACTTTTACGGGATTTAATTTGTCGGTATCCGAAGAAAGAACCGAAGTTACTTTTTTTCTTTCCGAAACAATTTCCAACCATTTTGATTTTTCTTCCAAAAGGATATCATATTGTTGTTCGTCATATTCCTTTAACATAGCATTTATAACGGATTTTGCATCACCAACAATCGGAATATCCACTCTTACATTTTTAGATATTGAACAAGGATCAATATCAATATGTATTATCTGTGCCTCAGGAGCAAATTTTTTGATATTTCCGGTAATTCTGTCACTAAATCTTGTTCCTATCGCACAAAGAACATCACATTCATTTACACACAGATTTGCCGCATATTCACCATGCATTCCCATCATTCCAAGTGCTAAAGGATTATCCTTTGTAACAGTACCTATGCCCATAAGAGTATTTGTAACCGGAATATGAAGTTCTGATGCTAATTTATTAAGTTCGTAACTTGCATTTGAATGTACTACTCCGCCACCTGAAATTATAACAGGCTTTTTTGCTTTGCACAACAGTTGTAATGCACGTGAAATCTGTTTTGGATGACCGTCATATGTCGGATTATAACCGGGGAGTTTCACTTTTTCCGGCCATTCAAACTCTGCTTTTGCCGTTAAAATATTTTTAGGTAAATCAATTACTACCGGACCGGGTTTACCTGTAGTAGCAATATGAAAAGCCTCTTTTATAACATGAGGCAACTGTTTGACATCCTTGACAAGATAATTGTGCTTGCAGCAAGAACGTGTAATTCCAACTATATCGGCTTCCTGAAATGCATCATTACCTATTAAATTTAAACTTACCTGTCCGGTAAATACTATAATAGGATAACCGTCATAATAAGCATTTGCAATACCTGTAATTGCATTACAAGCACCGGGACCTGAAGTTACAAAAGCTACTCCGGGCTTTCCCGATGCTCTGGAATAACCCTCCGCAGCATGAATTGCTGCTTGTTCATGCCTTACAAGATAGTGTTTAATTTCTTTGCAGCTATACAATGCATCGTATAAATCTAATATTGCTCCTCCGGGATATCCGAATACTTCATCTATACCTTCTTTTTTTAAACATTCCAAAAGTATTCTGGCTCCGGTTAATAAATTAGTTTTCTCATCTGTAGGCATGAATTTACTCCGTTATAAATTTGCTTGATTTCTCAAAAATTCCGCTTTATCCGTCTTTTCCCAGGGAACATCTATGTCCGTACGACCCATATGACCGTATGCTGCCAATAATTGATAGAATTTTCCACCATTTTTCTTTGGCAAATTTCTTAAATCAAATTGCTTAATGATAGAATATGGCCTTAAATCAAAATTTTTATCAATTAAGCTCATTATTTCATCGTCAGATATTTTACCAGTGCCAAATGTGTCAACCATAACAGATACCGGCTTGGCAACACCTATTGCAAATCCTAATTCTATTTCACATTTATCTGCCAAACCTGCCGCAACAATGTTTTTTGCAACATATCTTGCTGCATAAGCAGCTGATCTGTCTACTTTTGTGGGATCTTTTCCGCTGAAAGCACCTCCGCCGTGACGGGAATATCCTCCATATGTATCTACTATTATTTTCCTTCCGGTTACTCCGGCATCTCCTTGCGGACCTCCCACAACAAATCGACCTGAAGGATTTACCAATATTTTTGTCTTTTCATCCGTTTTTATCCTACTGTCAGCAAATACCGGTTTTATTACCAACTCAATCATGTCCTTCCTGATTATTTCCTGAATTTTTTTGTTATCTGTTTCTCCGTTAATTTCAGGATCATGCTGAGTTGAAATTACTACCGTTTCTATTCTTACAGGTCTGTTATTCTCATATTCAACCGTAACCTGTGATTTCCCGTCAGGGCGTAAGTATGATACCAATCCTTGCTTTCTTACATCTGATAGTCTTTTTGACAGTTTATGTGCAAGACTTATTGGTAACGGCATTAATTCCGGAGTTTCATTACAAGCAAATCCAAACATGATTCCTTGATCTCCTGCTCCAATATTTTCAGTTTCCGTCGTTGACGTATTTGCATTATTATCACGTGACTCAAATGCCTTATTTACTCCCCCTGCAATATCCGGTGATTGCTCATCTATACTGGTTAATACCGCACACGTATTCGCATCAAATCCGCCTGATTGCTGACCTGTATATCCTATGTTTCTTATTGTTTCTCTTACTACATGCGGTATATCCACATAACATTCTGCTGTAATCTCTCCGCATACAAGTGCCATTCCCGTTGTAACCGTAGTTTCTGCCGCAACTCTCGATTGCGGATACTTAACTAAAAAATTATCCAATATCGCATCCGATATTTGATCGCAAACTTTATCCGGATGCCCTTCAGTAACCGATTCTGAAGTAAACAAATATCTTTTTGAACTCATATTTCCATCCTCTTACTAAAATATACCTCGTCAGCAATAAATATATCTGTATATACCAACGAGATATCTTAAAATCTTATAATTTAAATTAGCTTTCACTATCCTCTTAAGTTTAATTTTTTTACAAGCTCTCTGTATCCTTGAAGATTCTTGCTTTTTAAATAGGAAAGTAAACTCTTTCTGTGACCTACCATCATAAGTAATCCCCTTTTTCCACCAAAATCTTTAGGATTAACTTTAAGATGTTCTGTAAGTTCATTTATCTTTTCGGTTAAAAGAGCTATTTGAACCTCGGAAGAACCTGTGTCCTGCTCATTTTTTCCGTATTTTTTTACAATCTCTTTTTTGTTTTTTAAATTAATTGACATATCTTTTCCTTTTAATTCTATGATTTACATCATAGTCATTATGATACTTGCTAAAAATATTATTTCAAGATTTTCATGCCCGTTGTTAATATTAATTTAAAATATAAATAATATTAAACTTAAATATCTCGTTGAACAGTTATTTTTTCGATGTACAATATAATTACATTTAACGGAGATTTGAAAAATGAATGAATTAAGAGTAAGAATAGCACCGTCACCAAGCGGTAACCTCCATATCGGTACGGCAAGAACCGCTTTATTTAACTTTTTATTTGCAAAAAAAAATAACGGAAAATTCGTATTAAGAATTGAAGATACTGACTTAGAACGTTCTAATGAAGAATTTACACAAAATATTTTTGACAGTTTAAAAGCTTTAGGTCTTAATTGGGATGAAGGTCCTGATGTGGGCGGCAATTTCGGACCTTATAAACAATCCGAAAGATTTGCAATTTATCCTAAATATGCTCAAATCCTTATCGATAAAGGCTTCGCTTATGAGTGCTTCTGCACTCAGGAAGAACTCGATGCCGAAAAAGAACAGGCAAAAAATAATAAAACTGCTTATGTTTATAGTGAAAAATGCCGCAATTTATCTGCTGAAGAAAAACAAAAATTAATAGCTCAAGGCAGAAAACCGTCTGTACGATTTCACGTTCCTAAAGGAAGAGAAATCGTTTTTAACGATATGGTTAAAGGTGATTTAAAATTTAATTCCGATTTAATCGGCGATTTTGTAATTATGAAATCTAACGGAACTCCAACTTACAATTTCGCAGTAGTCATCGATGATATGCTTATGAAAATTTCACATATCATAAGAGGTGAGGACCATATTTCCAATACCCCAAAACAAATATTAATTTATGAAGCTTTGGGAGCAAATGTTCCTACTTTCGGTCATCTCGGTATGATTTTGGCTCCGGACAGAAGTAAACTCTCTAAACGACACGGTGCTACCGCCGTCAGTGAATTTGTCGAAAAAGGCTATCTCACTGAAGCTTTAGTTAATTTTGTCGCTTTGCTGGGTTGGTCCCCTTCTGATGGCGTTGAGATTAAAACCGTAGATGAAATTGCTCAAGATTTCCGAATTCACGAAATTTCTTCTTCAAACTCAATTTTTGAATATGATAAACTTAATTGGTTAAACGGACAATATATAAAAAAAATGGAACTTAAAGTTCTCGCTGATAAACTCAGACCTTATCTTTCCAAATATAATTTAAACGAATTGTCCGACTCACAATATTTAAAAATGGTTGAAATAACCAGAGAACCACTCGTCCTTCTGTCTGATATTACCGATGCCGTCGAATATTTCTTCGGTGATTATCCTCTTATAGACTCTGATGCTCTGGAACATATTAACTCAGATATTGGACAAACCGTCTTAAAAGATGTTTCTGAGAAAATAGATAATTGGGATTTCTTAAATCTACACCAAATTCTTGAAGATTTTAGAACTTACTATAAAGAAAAAGGTATAAAACCCAAAATTACCATGTGGGCTATCAGGGCCGCCGTAACCGGCAGAACAAAAGGTGCTGATATGTGCGGGATTATGGAAATTCTCGGTAAAGAAAAAGTGAAAAAAAGAATCTTGAACGTTTTAAAATAAATTTCCTTTTCATTATAAATAACAAAATAACAAGCAGCCAAAACCGACTGCTTGTTTATTTTTACTACACTTGATTATATCTTTTTCTTTCCGGAAATATATTTTTGCATTAATTGCATTTTATTTATATTTTTCTCTGAATAAATCTCTGACAATTTTTTAATTTGTTCACTATTAACGGTTTTTGGATTTTTTTCTTTATATTTATCTAATAACGCTCTGCCTTCTTCAAATCTCATTTGTTGTAAATATAAAATCAATATATTCTGCAATGCAGTTTCGTTATCACTATCCATTTCCAATATCTTTTTATAACACGCAATTTCATTATCACTGTCTTTCAAAGCTTCATAAGCCTTTACCATTCTAAAAGCAACATTAATATCCGATGTAATTTTCTCTGCATTTTTATAATACTCAAGAGCCTGTTTATAATCACCTCTTTGCATAAATTCATCTCCTAAATCAATTAAACTTGCAGAATTGTTCGGAATCCGTTTGGCAATGTCTTTTAATTCCGCTTCTTTTGCTTTTCTTATCTCTTCTGCATCCGGCTCTTTTCCGTATGTTCTGTAAAGTATTCTTGCAGTGTTTTTATCTCTCTCCGATAATCCCGCCAAAACCTTGTCCGCTCCTTGTGACATTACATCTTGAGGATTTGTACTGTGTCCCATAATACCTAGCGAATGACCTATTTCATGTAACATCGCATGATAAACCGCTTCTTTTGGCAAGCGTGATCCGTCAACATCATATGCCGTAATCATTATCTTATTACCTACAAGCGACGAACCTTCTATATTATATTCGCAGTTACCTGCCTTTACCATTGCCTCTCTCGCTGCAACTTTCTCAAATGATACAACATCACTCGCATCTTTCGCATTTGCTATAAATGAAAACATTACCAACGAACCTATTGCTGTTTGCCATTCCCTATATGCTTTTTTCATTAAAGGATTGAAAACACTGTCATTTGGAATATATACCCTTATCATACCTTTCGGACGCAAATACCTCTTTCCGCCTCGATAGGCATTTTTTACATAATCTTTTTCCGCTGAATATTTTTTTTCACCTACTGCATTTTTATATCCTACAGAACTGCTGATTGATTTATTTGTACAGTTTGAAAAAGATTTTGTATTGTTCCTTTCCGCTTCTGCTCTTTGCTCACTAATTCTGGCTTTGTATTTTTCTATATTCTCAAGCCCCTGCTGCGAAAGCTTGGCTGCTTGCGATGACGGTGATGACTTTATGATTATTTGATATTGTGATTTCGCTAAATCATACTTCTTTTCTAACATTAAAATTTGACTGTACATGTATCTGGCATCAACATCATAATAGTTCTTCTCTAACGCTTTCTCAAATAATACTTTTGCAAATACATAGTCACCCTTTTGATACGCACGCATACCTGCATCAAAATCCGCTCCTGCTTCTGCCGGATTGTTTATCAGTGTAAATATTAATAAAAATAATATATTTCTTATATTCACATCTGAATTTTATCATTTTTATTGCTTTTTTTCAATTTCTTACTTTCTATTTTCTGAAATATAAATATGTATTCGTGTTGAAAAATATAAAAACCTCCGTTTAATGCACGATATCTCCATAAATGTGCTGTTTTTCCTTTTGCCCTTTCGTTTCCCTGTATGTCTTTTACTATGGCTGCTTTTAATTTAAATCCTAATTTCTGCATTCTCTGCACACATTCAAATGATAACAGTTTGCACTCTCCGTCTTTATATTCATCTCCGATAATTAATGCTGCAAATCTTTCATCCTCTAACATTTCATATCCGTTTTTTGCAACTTGCTCAAACATATCATAAAATTCTTCCGTCGTTGCACAATTCGATAAGTCCTCTTTCTTATCAGAAAATTTGATTATATTATCATACGGAGGATGCAAAACTAAAAATTGTGCCTTCTCTTCACCCATTATTTCCAGTCTTGCTTTTATCTTCTCGACTGTATCCTTACTTGCCGAATCTCCTGCTATTATATTTACTTCCGTCACAAGTTCTTTTTGCGTGAATTTATTGCGAACATGTTCTGCAAGCTCTTGCTTCAATTCCACTCCGATACATCTTCTTCCCATATTCAATGCTTCT
Organism: Candidatus Gastranaerophilales bacterium; assembly: GCA_947624605.1. Classification (GTDB taxonomy): domain Bacteria; phylum Cyanobacteriota; class Vampirovibrionia; order Gastranaerophilales; family Gastranaerophilaceae; genus RUG841. The sequence continues at coordinate 8,812 of CANQLA010000008.1, forward strand.
ATTGCTGATGTTCCTGAACCTAAAAATAAATCTATAACTATATCCCTTTGCTTCGTATAACGCTCAAAAAATTGCCTTGCCAGCTGCGGAATATAATTTCCGTGATATTCGTTTGAATGCCTGCCGGTATTGTCCCGCGACGGAAATAACCATAATGTATCCGTCTTTATATGTTCGTATTCTTTCCATTTATTTAAATCTATATCATTATATTTCTTACATTTTACGGCAGGCTTCTCAGCAACTTTTAATTCTGCCTTTTTTATCGGCTCTGCTGCTATTTTTAAATTCGTTGTTCTTATATCTTTTAACTTCGTATTTGAGCGTCTTGCCATATATTTCCCCTATGCTGTATTTCATAGAAAAAGTATATGTCTTATTAAAAAATTTTTTATCCGTTAAATATATTAATTTATTTGTTGTCCGTTTTTTAATTCTATTAACGTATCAACAAGCAGCGGATCCCATTTTTCATTCGCCTCTTCCTTCATAATCTCAAGAGCCTTGCTTACTGACATCGCCTTCCTGTATGTTCTGTCCGTTGTTAATGCACAGTATGCATCTGCTATCGCTATTATTCTCGAGCCTAATGGAATACTCTGTCCGCTTAATCCTTCTTTGCCGCTTCCGTCCCATCTCTCTTTATGGTAATGAATATATGGAATTACCTCTGCCATAAAATTAATACTCATTAACAAATTCACTCCTATATTCGGATGATTATATAATTTTGCCCACTCTTCTTTGGTTAGTGTTCCGTTTTTATTGAATATCTCTACAGGTAATGTAATTTTCCCTATATTCCTTAATAACGCTGCATAATATACCAAATCTTTTGTCTTTTCATTCAGATGTAATGCCGAACATATCTCTACCGCTAATTTCGCTACCGCTCTTGAATAATCTGCACGAAAATGACTCCTCGAATCTACTGCACGTGCAAGATTCTCTACAAACGCCTGCTGCTCATCTCCTAAATCCCCTATCAGTGCCGTTATCTCTGCCCTTAAATGCTGCAATTCTACAGCATTTGCCTCCTTATCCGCTATCAGCTTCTCCGCCTCTTTCGATTCCTTCTGAAATGCCATTGATGTCCCAAATAGGTCTGCCGTTATTTCACACATATTTATAAAATCAGGTTCTATCTCTTTATATGTATAATTCTGAATTACTATAACTCCTACACATTCTAATGAACTTTTCATCGGAACCGATAAACAATATACCGCTTTATCTTCATCTATCTCCTCTATCGGCTTTAAATGCTTCATGTCCGATTCCAACAACTCTACTGTCTTTCGGCTTTTATATGCTTCCATCGCTATTGAATTGTCACTGAATTTGTACCCTATGTTCTTTGAATATAAATCTCCTTCTACTTAAAATTAAATCGTGATTTACATCAGTAAATCCTCCGGCATTTTCCTTCGTTAAATATATATGACAAGCATCTACCGCTGACATTTCTTTTATTGTCTTAGCTATCGAATTATATATTATATAATCTTCTTTACTGTTAAATCCTAATATTGTTAATGTCTTATCTTTGGAATATATCGATATTAATTCACTTAATTGGTTTTTTAATCCTTCGGTTTTATCTTTTTCCGCACCTTTTGCCTTTATCTTTTCTGCTAAATCATCAGAAATTAAATGCTCAGATAAAAAATCACCTAAATTTAATGCAAAAATCTCTTCAAGCGGATCTGAATCTATTAATTCCGCACTTTGTGAAAATAATGAAATGCTGTCTTCTTTTTTTTCTTCTTCCATATTATTGTCTTTCTCTCTATGAATTTGCATATTTCTATCTATATTCTATTTCGACAAAATTATATAAAACTTTTACTCTTTTTACAAAAATTAATACATTTATATGACTCCTTTTTCTTCCTGTTATTCTTTAAGTATAATTTTTATGCACTTTCCGGTTTTTTTAGTCTGTTTTAAATATTGTTACAAATAATAAATTTCTTTAGAAAAGTTTCTTATTTCTTAACGGTTAATAATAAAGGATTACATCTTAATGCGGAAATCCTTTATATTTGACTTGTATTTATTTTAATAATGTCCGTTAAAACCTTCTATTGCACGCTTTGCAGTATTTATACCGGTTCTTTATTCTTAGTTTTTTTAATTTAACATTTTGTTTCATATTCAAGCCAAATATACGCAAAAGCTTTCTCTACATTTAAAAATGCTTCTACCGTTTCTTCCGAAAATTGTTTTCCTTTTCCTGCCTTTATATATTCAATCGCTTGCTCGTGAGAAATGGCTGGTTTATAAGTCTTTTTTGTTCTCAATGCATCATATACATCTGCTATTGCCATTATTGACGCTTCCAACGGAATTTCTTCTCCTTTTAACTTATCCGGATATCCCGTTCCGTCAGGTCTTTCGTGATGAGAACGGGCTATTTTTTTCCCTGTTTCCAAAAATGCACTATCTCCATATGTGTTTATTACTTCTTCTAATGTTTCATATCCTAAAAATGTATGTGTTTTTACTGTTTCATACTCTTGTTCATTTAATTTCCCGGGTTTTAACAAAATTTTGTCAGGTATTCCGATTTTGCCTATATCATGAAACATGCTTGCAGCTGTTATCTCCACAAGAAATTTATCTGTTATTATTCCTTTATATTTTTTATTGTTTTGCATTTCTTTTGTAAGTACGTATGTGTACTTTTGCATACGCTCTAAATGTCTGCCTGTATTATCATCTTTTGATTGTGCAATTCTTGCCATTGCTAATATCATTTCCATCTGAGGATATTTGATTTGTTTTAATTTCTCCTGCATCTCTTTTGTGAATTTTTCATTCTTTGCTTGGGCTTTTAAATGTGTTTTTAAAACTTCCAAACGATTATCTATTCTGTTTTTTACCTCATTTTCATTCAACGGTTTTGATATATAATCGGTTGCTCCACATTCAAAACCGGTATGCATTACTTCCTCATCTCTTATATCACAGTATAATATAATCGGAATATGACGGAATATCTTTTTGGTTCTTATCGTTTTACAAAGCTCAAAACCGTTATCTCCATTTTCTTGTATATCTATTATTAATATATCGGGCATGTTTGTCTTTATTTGTTCTTCTGCATTAGCATAGTCATAATTTGCTTTTACATTATGTCCAAAATTTTCTAATATAATCTTTAAAAATTTTAAATCTACTTCCACATTTCCTATAATCATTATATTTGCCATAGATATTCCTTCCAATCCGATAATCTTATATTATAACATATAATTTTTTTTTATATCATTTTCTTGACAAATAAACATGAAAAACACTATATTTATTATACAGTCTATAAGGAATTATTATGATAAAAAATATTGTATTTGATATGGGAAATGTACTTCTGGAATGGAATACAGAAAAAATTATTGCAAGATTTGTCGATGATAAAGACAGAATTAAAAAATTACAAGAAGCTGTTTTTGAACAAAAATATTGGTCTGAACTCGATGCGGGCTTGGTTTGTGAAGAAGATGTCAGAGAACATGCAAAATCTCTTTTGCCTCAAGATTACCACGAAGATATCGATGAAATTTTAGATAATTGGCAATATTGCATGCCTATAATTTCTGAAACCTGCAACCTTGTGAAATTTCTGCACGCAAAAGGCTATGGAGTTTATCTGCTTTCAAATGCAAATAAAAAATTCCTTGAAGTAAAACGTGATTTGCATTGTTTAAAATTTATGGACGGTTATCTCGTTTCTTATGAAGTCGGTTGTGCTAAACCTTCTTTGGAAATCTATAAAAAGTTTTTTAAAAAATTTGACCTCATTCCTGAAGAATGCCTTTTTATTGATGATTTAAAAGAAAATTGTGAAGGCTCGGAAAAAGCAGGTATGAAGGCTTATTGCTTCGACGGGGACTATCAAAAACTTGTTGATTATTTAAAACAAAACGGAATTGAGTTCTGATAACATTCTAAAAATTTATTCATTACTGAATTTTATGTTTTTCGCTATTTCCGGCACAATCTTTCTCCAAGTATCTTTATCGGGGTGAATGTCAATATCTTCATCTTGTACTGTATTTTTTGACAAAATATTCTTTTTAATAAAATCATAAAGAGAAATTACTTCAATTCCGCTTTCTTCCAGTTCCGAAAACTCGTTTTTTACCGGCAAATTGTACCATACAACCACCATTTTATAATTTTTCCAATGCTTATCAGCTTCTTTTTTTGCTGCTAAAATATGTTTGCTGAAAAATTCTATATTCTTTTCTTTGTTAAGTGTTTTTCTATATGAAATTTCATGGTTAATTTTTTTATATAAATAAGAATAATTTAAAAGCATAAAATGAAAAGGAACTTCAACCAGTATTCCGTTTGACATTTTATATTTTAAACCATTGAGAATATCAGGATTATATATATTTTCCAAATCGGCTTTTACACCCATATAAATGATTACTGACGGTTCTTTTATTTCGTTATATATATTACTGTTTTTCAATTGCCAGAGCATATTTTGAACACACCAGGTCTGATATGCCAGGTTATATACCGGCTTTTTTATGTATTGCGAAAGCTGTGATGCCAATGTTTCATCATCTTTTAATCCGTATCCGTATGCATAAGAACCTCCAAATAACAATACGGGCTTTTGCTTATATTGTTCTCCATATTCTTTACCAAACCCTTTCTTTCGGGCTTTATTATATATATCCGAAAATTTTTCAATTTTCATTGAATATGGTGCGAAAAGCTTGCCATTATTAAATTTTGCTCCCAAATACAAATCATTTAAATATGCAAAAAATTCTCCAAAAAAAACTATACATAGTATCATCAGTATATTCATTTGTTTAAAATTCTTATTATTTTTATTCATTTTTCTTTCCGATTTTGGATGTATTATAAATTTAATTTTTCTGCAATTTTAGGAACTGCATCTTTCCAAAACTTTTCAGTCGGATGAAAATCTTCAAAAGATTGTATGTATTCATCTTTTAAGAAATAGTTTTGCCCTAAAAAATCAGAAAATTCAAAAATTTTTATACCCTCTGCCTCCAGTTCTTTCCATCTTTCGGGATTTTCGGGACAATCTTTGTATAAATATTTGATTATGTAAAATTTTGTATTTTTCCAATGCTTTTTAGACTCTTTATATGATTCCAATATATAAACTTTAAAATCATCAAAGCTTTTATCGAAATCCTTTCCTTTAATTTCTCCTGCTACACTATTAACTTTCAAAATAAAATAAGATAAATTCAATTTGTTATACAACGAGGAAACTCTTATTATTTTTCCGTCTTTTATATTATACTTTAAACCGTTTGCCAAATCAGGAGAATACATTCTCTTAAAGCAAAACGGAGAATAAACAATAATAATTGCTTCCGGTTCTTGGGATATTTCTTTATAAAAATCTTCATTCTTAAATTGCCAATATATATTTTGAGGTCCCCATCCGCCAAAAGCTCTGTTATATACAGGTTTGTGAATATATTTTGAAAGCAAATAACTGAATCGTTGTTCTTCTTCCAGCTCTTCTCCATATGCGGCAGAGTCTCCGAATATTAAAACGGGGGGCTTTTTATATTCTGTACCGTATTTTTTCCCGAATGGGTATTTTTTTAAATCTCTTATTTCTTCGGCATAAATTTTTTCAAATGAATATGCGGGTGTCGAATATGGCATCTGTATATCATTATTTTTTATGCCTATAAATAAATAATTTAATAATGCAACAACCTCAGCTGCTATGATAATTATTACTATAATGTCTAAAAAATTTTTTTTCAAATTTATTTTCATTTATCACCACACACTTATACAAACTCATTTAATCTTATATGAAACTTATCTGTTTTCATTAAACCATTTTATTTTTTCTCTTGTCAACTTTTTAAATAATATATTATTTTTATTTATATATTATTGTAAGACGTTCCAGCCATCTCGCAAATCTTACAATCCTGTTTTCTTTATCTTTAGTTATAGAATCTACTAAAATTGTTGTTACACAAGCTCTTTTTCCGCACAGAATATCAGTAAGCGGTCTGTCACCGATTATTACGGCATCATTAACGGTTTTACCGATTTTTTTCAAATATTCAAACATAACTTTTGTATCAGGTTTTTTTGCATTGGATATAACTTCAAAATTGCTTTCTAAACGAACCTTATCAATATAACTTTGTTTTGTATTGTTGCTCAAAACAACTATTGTAAAATCTTTTTGCAATTCATCCAAAAGTTTTTTGGTTTTAGGAAGATAAGCTCCGGAATTTGAAGGCATAATCGTCGAATCTAAATCAAAAAACAGAACGCTTTTGCCTGATTCTTTTAATTTGGAAAAATCTATATCTTCAAGTTTTTCAACATTATAATCCGGTTTTAAAAACATTTTTAATCTTTTATCCCCACTGTTCTGACAAGTGCAAATTCTTTATCTTTAGGTAATTTTTCAAAATTTATTAAAGATATATAATTTGTATTTGAAAAATCTTGTTCTTCTTTGGTGTCAGGATTATATACATTTAAAACTTTAGTAGTGAAAATCTCATCAGGAGAAATAATTTCAACTTCATCACCTTTATAAAATTTATTTTTTGTTAATACTTTTATTAATCCGTCTTGTTCACCCAAAAACATACATAAAAAATCGGCTCCTGCCAAACCTTTTGAAATATCATAACTGTATCCGTTACTATCAGGTTTATGCAAATAAAAACCGGTAGTGTAACCTCTGTTACCTATTTTAGCCAATTGATTTAAATTTTCCTCTTTATTTTGAGTTTTGTTTGCAAGAAAATTGTCAATTGCATTTCGATAAGTTTTTGCAACCGCCGAAACATAATAAAGACTTTTTGTTCTTCCTTCAATTTTAAAAGAATCAACTCCGGCATCGGTTAATTCCGGGATATAATTAATAAGAGCTAAATCTTTCGGACTCAATATGTGTGTACCTTTTTCATTTTCCACAATTTCATAATACTCTCCCGGACGTGTTTGTTCAAGAAGTTTATAACTCCACCTGCAAGGCTGAGAACAATTTCCTTTATTTGCCTGTCTTTGTCCGTTTGTCATGTAATCACTGAGTAAACATCTCCCCGAAAAAGATACACATTGTGAACCGTGAACAAAAACTTCCAATTCCATTTCAGGAACATCACTTTTAATTTTTGCAATTTCAGAAATTGAAAGTTCTCTTGCAAGTACAACTCGTTTTACACCTGCCGATTGCCAAAATTTAACCGCCTCGGAATTTAACGTATTGGTTTGAGTACTTATATGTATATCAATATTGGGAAGATGTTTCTTTACTACCGAAAGAACTCCAAAATCAGAAATTAATACAGCATCGGGATTTGCATCTTTTATTAAATCTGTTTTTGAAATAAGTTTTTCAATATCGGAATTATAAGCATAAATATTTAGGGTTAAATACGCTTTAGCTCCCAAGGAATGAATAAGATTAACACAATCTTTCATGTTTTCATCCGTTATTAATTCACCTTTTCTGAGAGCTCTCAAACTAAAATCGACAGTACCGAAATAAACGGCATCAGCACCGTATTTAACGGCATATTTACATTTTTCCAGGCTTCCGCCGGGTAATAACAATTCCGGTCTTTTCATATCTGATTTGTATTATAAATAAAAATTTGTATATAATCAAACAAGTTTACTTTCCTATATCATACATATTTTTTTGATATTAAATTTCTTAATTAAATAAAACCGATATTATTAGTTTTTACCTGATTTTTTCAGCAATAAAAAGACCTGTTTCAAATAATATATAAGTAGGTACACCCAGCAAAAGCTGACTAATTATGTTAGGCGGAGTGAGAATTGCTGAAAGAATTAAAATACTGACCAATACATAAGGTCTTTTATTTTTTAAAGATTCAGGCTCTATAAAATTTAATTTTACCGCCAATATTATAAGAAGAGGAAATTGAAACATTAACCCGAAAGCAATTATTAAACCACCCGAAATATTAATAAAATTACCAATGCCAATTGTAGCTTGAATATTTTCGGTTGCAAAACCTGCAGAAAAATTCATTATTAAAGGTAAAATCAGAAATATACAAACCAAGCTGCCGACAGCAAAAAGAATTGTCGAAGAAAAAAACAACCAAGAGAGAAATTTTTTTTCGTGTTCATATAATGCAGGAAGTATAAATTTTTTAATCTCATTTGCAATAAAAGGAAAGGCAAGAATTAATGCAATTATTAATCCTGTTTTTAATTGTATGATAAAAACTTCTATAGGAGAAAAGAAATGAAGTTTTGATATTTGTGAAGGTAATGAATTTTTTACCAAAAAATTAATGACTTTAGGAGCTAAAAAAAATCCTGCCGGACAAAGAGCAAAAACGGCAATCAAAGAGTTAAGGAGCATTTTTCTGAGTGCCTCAATGTGACTGATTAATGATTGATTTTCATCATTGTCTTCTTTATTAGTCAGTTTAGGTTGATTCATTTTCTTTTTTATTTTCCAAATTAGACTTTTCTTGAGTTAAATTTTCAGTTTCTCGATTAAAAGACTCCTTTGCCTTTTTAAATTCAAGACCGGCTTTTGCGAGTGCTTTTGCCAGCTCCGGAATTTTTTTTGAACCGAACAAGAGCAGTAAAATTACGAGAATAAATAAAATTTCGGTAAAACCTATAGACATAATTTCTCCTGTACAAAATTATATTGAGAAGTAAAAATAAATGCAAACATCAAAATGTTTTGCTCTGTTTAATTATAGAAGAAACTTCAACACATTTAACCGGACATATATTTTGACAAGCTCCACAGCCTATACACAAAGAGGCATCAAGTTTTGGGAAATCGTTTTCATCTTTTAAAACAGCATTTTTAGGACAAGAAGATATGCATTGACCGCATTTTATGCAGTCATTAGTATTAAAGACAGCCATAGCTATCCTGCAATGTTGTTTTTGCTGAAGTGACATTTTTTGTAAAGCACCGGTAGGACAAATGTCAGAACAGTTTTTACAATCAAATTCACATTTTCCGTTTTTATAATTTAAATGAATTGTTTGAAATTCAGAATTTGGTTTTTCAATAACGTTACCTTTGCAATGAATTGTGCAAAGTCCGCAAGAAGTACATTTTAAAGTAAATTTTTGAGCAGATACAGCACCCGGCGGCAAGATAGGCAAATTTTTAAATTTATGAATTATATATAAAAAAGTATCTTTGCCTTTTGCAAAAACAACGGTAGCAGCAGAGAGTATAACGGCAGCAGAAATAAAAGTTCTTCTTGATTTATCAAAAGATAATTTTTCTGTTTGTTTGCCGTAATCGATTGCCTCAAATGCACAAAATCCAACACATCTCAAACACCTGATACAACGTTCATTATCTATTTTTTGTTCAATAAGATTGACGGCACCCGTAGGACAATTTTTTGAACACATTCCGCATTTTTTACATTTTTCTTTATTTATATTAAGTTTGTTAAAACCGATTTTTGCACATAAACCTAATGCTGTTCCGACAGGACAAAGCGATGTACAAAAAATTCTGTTTTTCCAAAAAACAAGGATAATTATAACAAATAAAGGGACAACCCCGACCAATAACGGAGTTGTTTTGTATTTTAAAAAAGAAGAAATGATACTTCCAAAAATTGAATAGGGATCAAAAAATCTTAATATAATGCAGGAACCGTTTAAAATAAGTAAAATAACTACAGTCAAAATAAAATATCTTAAAACGGATAAATTAGGTATAACAGAGGATTTTTTGTGAAGCACAGTGCCGATAATATCCTGTAAAATACCAAACGGACAGAAAACAGAGCAGTAAAATCTGCCCCAAAACCAAGCAGCAAAAATATGAAAAAGGACAATTATTAATGTAAATATTGAAAAGGAAATAAAGAGTCTGCAAACAGAAGGAGCAAACTGTAGATGATAAATATAAGCGATAAATTTACAACCGGGAATAAAAGCTGTCAAACATATTACAAAAAATAATACGGTAAAAAACAATCTTAAAATATAGGGTTTGTCATTTCCTTTCAAAGCAAGACCTTTCGGTTTTATTATAATACATTTGTAAAGAAACACTTAGTTTATGTGTGGTGGGACTGTCTTGATAACCTCTAAAAGTGTCTTTGCAAATTCTTTTTTGACTCACGGTTGCCGTATATATTGCTCAGGACTCTGTTCGGATATTGCTCGAACCTTGCCAAATTTTGCTTAATTATATTGCCACGGCTGATTTTCAGCCTTTGCACATTAATATTAACTCTTTTTTAATCAGATTTCAAGTGGTTTGAGCCGGGGAATTTTCCGCGATTTTATTTTTCAAGCTATATTTGGATTTGAAGGCAAAAATTCAAAAAATCGCCTCGCTGAAACCCCTAATTCTTCGTGCGATTTTGTCCCATTTTTCCCGTTTTAGTATAAAACAAATTTATTTAACAGATTTAGTTTTTGTGTTTCTGTTTCTATAACATTCTGGGCAACCAGAACCTTTATTTCTTGTATATACTTGTGTAGACCATTCATGTCCACAGATACTACATTTCCACCACACTTTATCTTTGCTATTTGCTGATGTATTATTATGGGTTAGAACAAACCCATATTTTACACTATAATTCTTGTTTGGATCTGGATGCCATTCTTTTGCTAATTCAGGATTTAATGTCGATAATTCTTTGCCTTTTGTTTTCTTTATTCTTAAGTCTAATGCATTTTGTTTTTGAACGCATTGATTACATCCTATACCTTCTCTGCTTAATTTTCTTTTTACGGTTAAACGATATTTATCACCACAAATGGGGCATTTCCATAAAATTAGTTCTTTATTATCTGAACATATAATATCTTTTGGACTAATTTCATTATCTTCATGCCATTCATCAAGTATAGATAGTAGTTCTTTATTGAATTTTTTATTTTTAATTTTATACTTTATTTGATTTTCTTTATTATTACAATATGTTTCTAAATCATTAAAACCTTTCAATAAACCTCGATTACTGCAATATCTACACCCTGTTCCTTTGTTGGTTCTATCATTTGGGCTTGCATCATAAGAATGCCCTTTTTCACAAATCCACCAAATTTTATCTTTCCATCCGTGACTTGTATCGTACTTGGTGCGTCCATTTTCTTTTAAATTTTTCTCTTCATCCCACTGTTTAGCAATTTCGGGGTGAGTGGTATTCATATCATTTTTTCCTTTTACTACTATTTTCCCTGTACACACTGGGCAACCAATACCGCTGACAGTTCTTCGTATTAAGGGTGTTTTCCAATCTTCATTTTTCCCATAGCCACATTTAGAACAAACCCAAGCTACTTCATCGCCTTGCAAAAACTACTCAATTAACTGTACAAATATAAAGGGATATTTATTAGTCTTTTAAAAACTACACCAATTACAAATGAGATACAAGCAATAAAAAAGCCAACTCTTTTTGTCGGCTTTAAAATGCCCCGGGCCGGACTTGAACCGGCACAGAGTGTTATCCCTATCGGATTTTAAGTCCGACGCGTCTACCATTCCGCCACCGGGGCAAATAGTTCTGAAAAAAGCATATACCAAAAATTCTTAATTGTCCATCAATTTTTAATAAAAATTAAAATTTTCTATAATTGTTTTCAAAATTTTATTTTTATCTTGTTAAATATACTTTTTTTATGATATCATTATTAATAAGTAAAAGCACATAACAAAGATTGATTCTTATGGTAAATTGAATAAAAATGAATAGTGGACACAGTGAATATTCAAAGTATTCATTAAATTTATAAAGTGTTAATTTGCGAAAACCATTTCAATTAATAATATTGTTTGTGTTTATCACAAATTACCAATCAAAGCGGAAATAATGTAAGTAAAACAGATAATCAAAGGATTTTGTCGAATGTCATTAACTTTATCAGATATATTATTAAACCTCTTCACTCTTTTATTTGCACTTTTGGCATATATGTTTTACAAAAAATATGCTAAAACAGCTGAAGAAAATTTAAAAATGATTAAATCAAATTCGGACCGAGAGGCTCTGATAAAAAAAGAAGCACTTATTGCAGCAAAAGATGCCGTAAAGTCTGAAAGAGACAGATTAGTTGAAGAAACAAAAGAACGTCGGCTGGAGTTTGCAAAAAATGAAGAAAAACTTATAAAAAGAGAAGACAGTATTGCTGAAAAACTTCAATTAATCGTTGAAAAAGAAAATAAAATTGATAAACAAAAAGATATCCTTGCAGAAAAAGAAAATGAACTGTCTTTGCTCATAGACAAAGAAACACAGGAACTTGAAAGAATTTCTGCAATGTCAACAGATGAAGCTAAAACTCTTTTGTTGAACAAATTAAAACAGGATTTACAACAGGAAGCTAACCAGTTAATTAAAGAAAATGAGATTAAAATAAAGGAAGAATCCGATCAAAAAGCAAAAGAAATTTTGACAACTGTAATGCAGCGTTGTTTAATTGACCAAGTCGTAGAATCAACGGTATCGGTAGTAAATCTTCCTTCTGACGAAATGAAAGGCAGAATAATCGGTCGTGAAGGAAGAAATATACGAACGTTAGAAACTTTAACCGGAGTTGATTTAATCATTGATGACACACCGGAAGCGGTAGTTTTATCATGTTTCGATCCTGTAAGAAGAGAAATTGCTAAAACAGCACTTGAAAAATTAATACAAGACGGAAGAATACATCCTGTAAGAATTGAAGAAACGGTTGAAAAAGCGAAAGCGGAAATTGAACAAAAAATTAAACACGAAGGTGAAAATGCCGCAATGGATATGGGAGTTATGAACCTTCATAAAGAATTAATAAAAATTTTGGGTCGTTTATATTACAGAACAAGCTATGGACAAAATGTTTTAAAGCATTCTCTCGAAGTAGGTCATATAGCAGGAATGATAGCTACTGAAATAGGTGCAAATGCCGCAATTGCCAAAAGAGCAGGATTGTTGCACGATATAGGAAAAGCTGTCGATCATACACAAGAAGGTACACATATAGAATTAGGTGTTGAACTTGCAAAAAAATACGGAGAAAAAGAAGAAGTTATTCATGCAATAGAAGCACATCACGATGATGTTTCAGCACAAACAATAGAAGCTGTGCTTGTAAAATTAGCAGATGCAATATCAGCAGGAAGACCCGGTTCAAGAAGAGATACTTTAGAAATATATATTAAACGTTTGCAAAAACTTGAAGAAATAGCAACAAGTTATGATGGCATCAAGCAGTCATTTGCTGTTCAAGCAGGAAGAGAAGTAAGAGTTATAGTACAGCCTGAAAAATTTGATGATGCCTCAAGTGCAAAACTTTCAAGGGATATTGCAAAACGTATTGAAGACGAACTTGACTATCCCGGACAAATCAGGGTTACGGTTGTGCGGGAAGTCAGAGTGACAGAAGTGGCAAAATAGAAATATTCAAAGAAAATAGTGATTATGCTGTTTTCTTGCGTTGCAATCGGAAGAATAATGTCTACAGAAAACAAATTGAGAATTTTATTTTTGGGAGATTTGGTCGGCAAACCAGGCAGATTAGCTGTACAAAAATTTTTGCTGCAAAATAGTGAAAAATATGATTTTGTAATAGCAAATGTAGAAAATGCTTCGCACGGGTTTGGTTTAACAGCCAAAAACTATGAAGAATTATCTTCATTCGGAATAGATTGCATGACATCAGGAAATCATATTTGGGATAAAAAAGATATTTTTCAATACATTGATGAAGCGGACAAACTTATAAGACCAATAAATTATCCTAATGCACCGGGAAAAGGTTATAAAATTATTAATGTAAAAGAGTATAAAGTTGGTATAATTAATGCATTAGGCAGAAATTTCATGCCAGTAATTGATTCACCTCTCAATTCAATAGAAAAAGTTTTGGAAGAGATAAAAAAAGAAACAAACATAATATTTATTGATTTTCACACCGAGGCAACAGCTGAGAAGATGTGTTATGCAAAATATTTTTCCGAAAAAGGAATAACAGCTTTTATAGGAACACACACACACGTACAAACAGCGGATGAAAAAATAATCGATAATAAGACAGCATACATTTCAGATGCCGGATTTTGCGGCAGTACGGACGGAATAATCGGAATGGATTATGAAACATCAATAAAACATCTTTTAACTATGATGCCGGGTCGATTTGAAGTTGCATCTTCAGAAAACGTATGTATTAACGGAGTTATAGTTACTGTTAATACATCTTCCGGTTTTGCTGAAGAAATACAAAGAATTAATGTACAGATGATGTTATGAGGTAAAGAATTATGAGAGGATGAGAAAGTGAAAATTGATTTACACATTCACACGACTTATTCAGACGGAGTATATCCCCCTGAAAAAGTTGTTGATGCGGCAATTGAAGCAGGATTAGATGCAATTGCAATTACGGATCATGATAATGTATTATCATATCCGAAAGCAAAAGCTTATATAGAAAAAATTCTGCCTAAAAATGGTGCAAAACCGTTAATATTAATTCCCGGTATTGAAATTAATACAATCTACAAAGGATATGAAGTACATATATTGGGATATTATATGAACATGGAAAATTCCGATTTTCAAAAAGTTATTAAATATCAGCAAAATGCAAGATTAAAGCAGACAAAAGAAATATTAAAACTCCTTGCCAAAAAAGAAGGAATAAAAATAAACATAGAAGATATAAAAAACACGGTAGCACAAGGCGGAAGCATAGGCAGACCGCATTTGGCAAAAGCAATATGTCAGGCAGGAGGGACAGCAAGTGTTATAGAAGCATATAATAAATATATTAACAATGATTCACCCGTTTACGTCCAAAGAAAGACCGTATCACCGCATGAAGCCGTTGAAACAATTTATGATGCAGGAGGCATTCCTGTTTTTGCACATCCTTATGATGTTGATATAGCGGAAACACTAATAAAAGATTTAATGAATTATGGTTTAAGAGGAATTGAGGCATATCACAGAAAGCATTCTCCTGCAATGGTGGAATATTTTTCAACAATTGCAGAAAAATACGGGTTAATAATGACCGGCGGTTCAGACTTTCATGCACCGCATCCGACAAACGGAAATATAATTTTAGGCAAAAGTTTTATACCGGAATGGGTATACGGAAAATTAACGGAAGAAAAGAAAAGGCTGGATATGGCATAATGAAAAATGGTTTTTCACTTATGGAAGTTTTTATGCTTATTTTTATTATAGCAGTCATTTCTGCCGTAATTTTTCCTTTGAAAATAATTGATATAAATCAGGCGGAAAGAATTGCAAAATGGAAATCTTATTTTTTTGAAATAAAATACTGTTATGAAATAATGTTGAATTGTGAAAAAGAATACATTGAGATATATAAAAAGGATATTTTATTAAATTCTGATGGCTATTTTGGAACTTTAGCAAAATATATAGGTCAAGACGGTACAAAAAGTGCAAATACAAATTTCTCGAAATACAAAAAAAGATTTATGAACGGAAGAATAGTGAGAAAAACATCAAAATATTACACAACGGAAAACATATATTTAAAGAATAACATGATAGCATCTTTCGTAAGTTTAGAAAGAAAAACAAATACAGATCCTTTAGGGATTTTATTTATAGATATAGACGGTTCCATGAAAAGAAATTTTATAGGAAGAGATATCTTTGCGGTATTAATATATACGGATAGGCTGGAACCATACGGATTTGATTCAACAAGGCAAAAAATGAAACAGGATTGTTCACCTGTCGGAAGTGGTTTACAATGTTCTGCATATTATCTTGTAGGCGGAAATTTTTAATATGAGAAGATTTGACTGTTAATAAATTGATACAAAGTAAAAATTTAAATTAAAAAAATACGTGGTATAATTTAAAAATAATGTTTGGAGAATACTAATGACAGACAATTTAATTATTACATATAAGTATATAGCTATTATATCAACAGTATTATTTATAATAAAATTTATAATTTTTTCATTTGCAGACACGGATAGTGAAGTAACGGGAGATTTCAATACAATAAGCGATAGTGATGCATCATTTGATTTTTTGTCAATCCAATCAATACTTGCATTTTTAATGGGTTTTGGATGGGTAGGTCTTGCTGCGGTAAGTCAATGGCATTTATCAATAAAATTTGTAATACTTTCATCAATGGCATCAGGAACAATTTGTATGTTGATATCGGCATATTTAATGCTAAAGGTAAAGGGTTTAAATCATATAATAAAAATTGATTATGAAAAAAGTATCGGGAAGAGCGGACGGGCATATACAGCGATACATCCGCATAAAGAAGGACAGATAGAAATAGAAATAAACGGCAGGTTATCGATAAAGCAGGCAATAAATGATACGGATACAGAAATAAATTCATTTGAGCAAATAATAATAATAAGAGCAGAAGATGACAAATTATACGGCAAAAAGATATAGAAAGGAAAACAGATGTTAAATTTCGGAGTTATAGGGCTTATTATAGTACCGATATTGATAATAATGTCAGTGATAATATTTATATCAAACCGATACAAAAGGTGTCCGTCTAATAAGATAATAGTAGTATACGGAAAGACCTGGGGAAATTCTACTGCGAAATGTGTACATGGAGGAGGAACATTTGTATTTCCGTTAATACAAGACTATGCGGTATTATCATTGGAGCCGATGACAACGGAAATAGATTTACGAGGTGCATTGTCAAAGAGGAATATAAGGGTAGCGGTACCGTCGACATTCACGTTTGGTGTATCGACAGAACCGGGTATAATGTTAAATGCAGCAGAAAGGATATTAGGTCTTGCGAAAGAAGATATAATAAATCAGGCAAATGATATTATTTTAGGACAATTACGTTTGGTAATAGCGACATTATCGATAGAAGAAATAAATCAAGATAGAGAGAAATTTTTAGAGTTAATAAATTTGAACGTAAATACGGAGTTGAACAAAATAGGTCTTGAGGTAATCAACGTAAACGTAAGGGACATAACGGACGAATCGGGATATATAGATGCGATAGGTAAAAAAGCTGCGGCAGAAGCAATAAATCAAGCAAAAATAGAAGTAGCACAGCAAGAGAAGTATGGAGCGGTAGGAGAGGCGGAAGCCAATAAGGAAAAAGAAGTGCAAGTAGCCCAACAACTTGCACAGACGAACATAGGGCAAGCGGAAGCAGAGAAAGAAAGACGAATACAAACGGCAAATTTGGACGCAACGGCAGTAGCAGGAGAGGCAGCAGCACAAAAAGAAAAAGATGTACAAATAGCACAACAAAACGCATTAAGTTTAATAGGAAAGACAACGGCAGAAACCGAACAAAGGATAAAAACGGCAGATTTGCAAGCACAAGCGGTTGAAGGAGAAAACAAAGCTAAAGCAAACATAGCCGAATATAATGCAGACTTGGCAGTTAAGCAGGCGGCAGCTTTAAAAATGGGAGAAATAGCAAAAGCCAATGCCGAAAGAGATGTTTTAATAGCTCAAAAAGAACAGGAAGAAGCCAGAATAAAGAAAGAAGAACTTGCAAGACAAGAAGTTGAAAAGTTAAGAATACAAATTGAAGCGGATGCAGAAGCAGAAAGGCAAAGACGTATAGCATCAGGTGAGGCTGATGCTATAAAAGCAAAATATTTTGCGGAAGCTGAAGGTATAAAAGCAGTTCTTGAAGCAAAAGCACAAGGTTATGAACAATTAGTGAAACTAAGTGCGGAAAAACCTGAGCTTGCAACAAGTTTTCTAATGATTGAAAAAATTGAACAAATCGTTGCAAGTCAGGTTGAAGCAGTTAAAAATTTAAAAATTGATAAAATCACTGTTTGGGATGGTGGTACAAACGGTGAAGGAAGCGGAACAACAGCTAATTTCTTAAAAAGTCTTATTAAATCACTTCCAGCTCTTCATGATTTGGCAGCACAAGCAGGTATTGAACTTCCTCAATATTTAGGAAAAGTTGAAGATAATATTTCTCACTCGGATAGTGAAAATAAAAAGAATAATAAGAACGGAAAAAATTAAAAAACGAAAGTTTTAAACAATTTTAATAAAGAATAAAATAATAAAGCGGTTGATTTTTTGTTAAAAATCAACCGCTTTTTAAAACCAATTTATTGATTTTATTTTTTGTTTTCTATAACTGCTTGAGCAGCTGCGAGTCTTGCTTGAGGAACTCTAAAGGGCGAACATGAAACATAATTCAGACCAATTCTATGACAGAATTTAACCGAATCAGGATCTCCACCGTGTTCACCGCAAACACCGCCAACTAATTTGCTATTTACAGATTTTCCTTTTTCCATAGCCATTTCAATTAATTGACCTACTCCTTTTTGATCAAGAGTAACAAACGGATTAGCCGGAAGAATTTTCTGTTCAACATAATTCTTTAAGAACTTTCCTTCAGCATCATCTCTTGAATAAC
>CANQLA010000009.1 GCA_947624605.1 Candidatus Gastranaerophilales bacterium
AAGAACGGTAAATTAGTTAAAATTACACGTCCCAAATTTCCGTTTTTTTATTCTTTATTTACTGTAAAATTCTTTCAAAGGCAATTCCAGGAATATTTAACGTCACAAGAATGGAAACATGAATTGCCGTTATTTTGTACGATGATGGAAGAGTGTATGAAGTATTTTAAAAAACAATATCCTGATGCGAAAATAGTTTTACTATTGTATCCGTGTAAAGTTCATTCTTCTATAACAAGAGAAAATTCACAGCAAGGCGACACCGATTTTCTTCCTCAAGATACCATTGAATATCTTGAAGATTTGGGATATATTATTATTAATGCGGAAGATTTAACCAATGAACCGATAAGAACTAAAGAATACAGAGTTGCTGACGAAGACCACCCGAATGAAAAAGCCTGGGATGCCGTTGCACCGGGATTAATAAAAAGATTAAAACTATAGTTTTTTTTAAAAAAATTCCGTCATTAATTTAATCCCCCTTAAATGAATAATTAAGGGGGTTTTTTTATCATTATAACGATATCGGTATTTTTTAACCGTTCACAATCTTTACGCCTGAAGATGTTCCCAAACTTGCAGCACCTGCTTGTATCATTGCTTGTGCAGCTTCCTTATCTCTTATTCCTCCGGATGCTTTTACCTTCAATCCTGCTTCTTTTACCGTGTCATACATCAGTTTAACATCTTCAGCTTTTGCTCCAACTCCGCCGTTTACAAAACCGGTAGATGTTTTTACAAAATCTGCTTTTGCTGCTATTGCACATTTGCAGGCTTCAACTATTTCTTCTTTCGTCAAATAATCCGTTTCTATAATTACTTTTAAAATTGTCTGTCCGCAAGCTTCCTTTACTGTTTTAATATCTTTTGTTACAACTTCCCATTCGGCATTTTTCACTGCTTGAATATTTAGAACCATATCCACTTCATCTGCTCCGTCTTCTATCGCTCTTTTGGCTTCAAATGCTTTCGCCTCCGGAACCATTGCTCCTAACGGAAATCCAACTACAGTAATGACTTTCGCTCCGGAATTCTTTAAAACTTCCGCTGCTCTTCTTACATTAATCGGATTTACGCAAACACCTTTAAATTTATATTCTATTGCTTCCGAGTATAATTTCTCCAGTGCTTCCTTCGTTGCTGTGGGTTTTAAAAGCGTGTGTTCAATGTATTCATTCATATTCATAGGCTCCTCCTAAATTGCTAATACCTTTGTTGAATTATATCTTTTGGGTGAACAGTGTTCTGTATAACTTTTTAAAAGTTCAAAGCATGGCTTTAATACTGTTATATTTGCAAGTTTATCATAATCTGTTTTATTATTAAAGTCCGTTTCTTGCATTGCCATAAAAAATTCTTTTATCTTAGGGTGAATTCTGTATCCTTTTTCTCCGGGTATTATATGCCCTTCGCAAATAAGTCCGCCAAATTCTAATGAAAACTTTGAATAAGAACTTATCTCTTTTTGACATATATTACAAAGCTTGAACTCTAATCCATAACCTAATATTTTCATAATCTTTAACTGAAATCTTATTGCCGCAAGAATAATTTCTGCTTCACTACCGCTTTCTGAAATTCTTGAAAGTACACCATACAATAAATTGTAAATATCTTCACTTTCTTCGTCATTTTCTTGTCCGAAATTTTTTACGGTTTCTGCACAATACATTGAATAAAAAATTTTTTCCGTACTTTCACGTATTCTGAAAAATGAATTAACAATTTCCGCCTGACAAACCGTATCCATTGATTTGCCTTTGTTAAGCATAAGATTGTTCGCAACAAACATATCCATTCTTCCGCAAAGCTTACAGTTTATCTTTTTGGAACCTTTCGCCATACATTTTATAAGTCCCTTCTGTTGTGAATACATAAGAACAATTCTGTCTGCTTCACCAAAGTCATAAGATTTAAGATTAATCGCATTCGTTTTATATTTTTGTTTCATTCTTAGTTCATACCATAGCTTGAACCGTGATAAGCTCCCCTCATATATTGCTGAAGCTCTATTTTGTTATCACTGAATGATATCGCATCTTCCTTTGAAATAATTCCGCTTTTGTATAAATTGAAAAGTGAAATATTTAACGAAACCATATCATTAAAATTACCTTTTTTGATTAAATCATATATCTGTTCCAACGAATCTCTTATAATAAAATCTTTTATCGTCGGTGTAACAACAAGAATTTCACAAGCAGGAATACGCCCAGATTGGTCAATTCTCGGAATTAATCTTTGTGCTATCGTTCCTCTTAAACATTCTGCAACTTGCTTTCTTATAAAATCTCTGTCTTTAGGATCATAGAATCCTAATATACGATTGACTGTTTGTATTGAATCGTTTGTATGCATTGTCGCAAGTACAAGATGACCTGTTTCTGCCGCTTTAAATGCTGCCGACATCGTTTCTCTGTCCCTGATTTCTCCGATAAATATTACGTCAGGATCTTGTCTTAATGCATATTTAACTCCATCGGGATATGAGGTTGTATCAATTTCTAATTGACGCTGCGTTATGATTGATTTGTTCGGCGTAAATACGTATTCTACAGGATCTTCAATTGTTATTATATGCTTCTCCTGATTGTTATTTATGTAATTTATCATCGCTGCCAGCGTTGATGATTTTCCGCTTCCAGTAGCACCTGTAACAAAAACTATTCCGTTGGGAAATGATGCGAATTTCTCTATCGATTTCGGTATATTTAACTCTTCAATTGTCGGAATTGAATATGATATTACACGAATAACCATAAACATTCGTCCGAGTTCTCGGGATAAGTTGATACGAAACCTTGAAACACCCGGAATATCAAATGAAAAATCTAAATCAAATGCATCAAAAGCTTTATTCCTAAACGATGTCGGCAATAACTCCTCTAAAATCGTGAAAAAATCATCTTCCGTTATTACAGGAAGCTGAGTCCTGAATATCTTTCCGTTTTTCCTTAGTGCCGGCGATTCGTTTATTTTTAAATGAATGTCTGAAATTCCTTTTTCTACTGCACTTTTTAATAAACTTATAATATCAATTTGCGGCATAATCTCTTGTATCTTTCGTATTAATATGATTTTTATACTAATCTTTTCTCTTTTGTATTATAACAGCTTTACTATTTTTTATACATTATATTGCAAAACTTTAACGTTATAATTTGAAACAATATAATTATTTTTCCTTTATTTCTTTTCAGGCAGAGTAATAATCACTTTGTTTTGTTTGTTTTCTTTTGTTATACTTTTTTCATCTATTTCTTTCGGGAAAATTACATTTTGGTAAAAAGAATTTTCTTTTATTTCTCCTTCTTTATCTTTTTTTATCCCGCCCGTAATTTTTATACCGTTATTTTTTGTTTCTATTTGTACGTTTTCCGGATTATTGTCAAAATTTTTTAAATTGACCGTAACTATATACTTATTATCTTTTTCTTCTATCTTTACGGGTATTGGTAAACTCCTTTCCAAAAACTTAGAATCTTCATCAAATATTTTATCTATCTGTTTGAATGTTTCTGTAAAAGGGTAGAAACCAAGCTTATACATATTCATATCAATAATGGTATATACGGCTGTAAATGTTCCTAAAAATATTGCTATTACTGCTATTATGCATAACGGCAGATTATAGTTTTGTTTTGTACCGTTGTCATTATTCCCTTCATCGTTATTATTTATTTTATTTTCTTCTTTTTCATTACTATTCTCTGTATTTTCATTATTATTTTCTTCACTCATTGTTTTCTCCTTTTTATTTTGATTATTTTAATCTGTATAAATTGTCTTTTGGGATGAACTTGATTTCGTAAAAAATCTTTACAATTGATTTATAAAGTTTTTGATAATATTTTACCAAAAATTATTTCAAATTATTATAATCTTTTTTCTATATTATTATCTGCGTCATAAGATGGATAATTCGTAAAAATTTTTTTAGTACAATTTTAACAAATATAAATATTTCAAAAAAAGTGAACTTTTAATATTATTTTGCGTTTTATTTAATAAAAATGCAATAGGAAAGGAATAATTATGAAGAAATATTTGATTTTATTTTTATTAATTATGGCTCTAAATATAGTAACAACGGCTCCGGGATATTGTATTTATCAACAGTATCCGTACAAAAGAGGCAATATAATAAACAGACCTTTTAATTATCCGATAAGAAATAATCCGTATTATAATAACAGATATTATAATAATCGTTATAATAACCATAATTGGCAGAATAACAAAGTTTTGTTTACCGATAAAGAAGGTAATGTATTTGATCCAAACGGAGATTTTTATGCAAAAGATAATAATATTATTTGGGGTTCAAACGGAAAATTTTATAAACAGGAAGGTGATGTAATATACGGTTCGGACGGAAAATTTTACAAGCAGAACGGAAGTTTGATTATTGGCTCTGACGGCTCTGTCTGTCACAAAATCGGCGGCAGAATGATGTGTACAAAAAAATAATAATACTCCGAGGATTTTTATATAAAATTTTAATAATATTTATACTGTACTTTTTTTGTAAGATCGTCTATTTCGTTTTTCATATATTTATTGATTATTTCCGGATTGTTTTTTATAAACTTTTCTATTCTTTTTGTCTGCATATTGATGGCGTTGTCAATATTATTCTTATCAATTAACATTCCAAAAGACGTATTATCCATATAATCTTTTTCAACAATATTTTCCAATACCATTTTTCCGTAAGTATTGGTCGGATGCATGCTATCTTGAAAATAAATATTAGAAAATGTTATCGGAGCTTGATTATATTCATTCACAAATGAAAAATCATAAAACGGTGTCAGTTGGGAAAATTGTTTTTTAAAATCCATATATAGGTTCCATTTTCCGCTTTTGTAAAAATTAGCTAAAGTATATGTATGTACTATATTTAAAATAAAATAACACTTTATATTTTTTTCCTTCAGTAATTTTGTCATTTTATTTAAATAATAAATTGATTTCGGATTTAGTTCGGGGGTATAAATTTTTATTCTTAAATTAGGAAATATTTCCCTTGCTTCGTATTTTATTTTTAACTTTTTACAAGTTAAAAAGTTTGTCAAATATTTATTTATTCTTATTTTGTCTACTAATGAAAATAAATATTTGTTTTCCATGTTCCACAAAATCGTTTCTAAGGAAGCTTTTGCTGCGGTTATAGAAAATAATAAAGAAAATAATTCTTGTAACGTTATTTTATCGGGATAAAATTTGGGTAAATAATTGTAATCATTGTCTACATAACTTGAAAAATTAATTGAAATTATAAATTTTGATTTTGTATCAGGATGAACAGTTAAATATGCTTTTAATACTTCATATTGTTCTTGTGCGGAAATACCGTTTAATGTGTATTTAATCAATGTTTTTTGTGTTGCATTATAAAAATCATTTGTGTCAAAACAAATATCGGTGTTGCTATCTCCAATCATGACGTAGTCGGGGGGGGGGGTATATTTTTATGTGATTTAATATGTGCATATATATATTCTCTGTCAGAATAAGTATAAGAACCTGCTGCCGGCGTAAATACACCGAACGGATCAGTAAAATAATTTAAAAAAGCTATTGCAACTGTCAATATTATACAAGAAATTAAAAAAATAAAATTCTTTGTCTTGAACATAAAAATCTGTATTTTTCGGTTTGCTTTCGCCTTTTGTTAAAATCTGACACTTTTTCGGTTAATTCAACAGGAGAAAGATTTTTGTAAACAGTTTCGGGGTTCTGCCGTAATTTTCCATAGTATTTTAATTATGTTGTTTCCCGTATTTTTCTTTAAACCATGATTGTTTAGTATTTTTATTATAATATAAGCTAATTTAAAATTCAAACTTAAATTATTTTCTAAAAAATTTTTTCGATTTATCACAACTGCCAAGTTGCTTGTTATTCATTACAAAGTCATTATCTAACAGACGGGTAAATTTTATATCTTTAAGTTCTTCTGTCGTAAAAACCCCATGATTATTTTTAAATTCTTCATCAACTTTTTCTTTATTTGTAAAAATAAAACCGTGTGTTAATTTAGCATCAAATTTATTGTAATATATTATGAAATTGGAAAAGAAATATAAATGATTGATTTTTCTGTCATTAAAGTCTGCAAAGAAACCATGATGATGAGGATTTTCCAACAACTCTTTATCAAGATAGGCAATTTTGCCTTTCAAATTTGCCAAGCGTAATATTTTTTCCGTTTTATATGCATCTGATTTTAAAGGTTTAAAAAATTTATTTATTACATCGTTATAAAATATATTGTTTCTGATAATAAAAAATATTGATAACAATATAAAAGCTACAATTATAACAAATATTGCTTTATTTATGTTATACGAAAATTTGAACTTTGTTAAAATTATATTTAATAAAGCCATATTAAAGGAAAGAAAAATCAAATCTGTCATTACGTGCATATCATAATGTATCACCCAATAACTGTGTCCGTCATAATATGTTTTTCCCAGAGCGATTAATAAAAAGAAAAAGATTAAAAATCCGAAAATAAAGGCAGATATTAATTTTACAACATCGTTATCATTGTTATTTTTTTTTATATATATAATCTGTGAAATTATTAGAATAAATTGAAATATATGATTTAAAAATACATATTTTAAATATTCTATGCAGAAAGAGGGCAGCGAATGAACTATATTTAATAAAAAAATTTGGTTAAATTCAAGATTTGGTGTTTTTCTAAAAAAAGCACCAGCCTTCAACAGTACATACAGACCTAAAAAAGTACACAAAAGTGCTAAAAAAATAACTGTTAATTGTTTTTTTGTTTTTACTCTGCTTAATATTGAACTTACAAAAAACAATAAAATTCCTGTTAAAGTGCATACACATATCATTTCATGTGACATAGCACATAAAAAAGTTATTGGAAAAATTAAGAAGTATTTATTTGACATTTGGGCTTTGCATAGAAGGTAAAACAGCCAAATAAATAAAAAAGCGGAAAATACCGAACGAAAGAATCCATCATATATAAATGCGGTCAAAACAGCAGCTCTTTGAAGAGAGAAAAAAAAGTATGACAATGTAAAAATATATCCGAAAATTGCAAGGCAGCTATACCCCCCCCCCCCGCAGTCAGACTTTAAGTTTAAACATAATGTTTTTACGGGGATTAAACAAAACAGTACTATTAAAAATGCCCAAATATAGCAAAAATATTGAGATTGAACGGTATATAAGTTTCAAAAAATCTGCTTAAAAATGAAGATAAAGGTGATTGAGCTTGTGGAAAAATGAATATATTTAAAAAATTTTTTGAACAATCACAATAATTTACATCAAAATCATCATTGAATAAACATGTAGATTTATACATGTTTGCAATTATAAAAAAACTTACCAAAAAAACAATAAAGAATGTTAAATAATATATTAAATTTTGACAATTTACTTTATTTTTTACTAATTTAAATAAATTCATAAAAAAAGATAAATTTCTGTTTTTGGTATATATGGTGCCGAAGGCCGGACTCGAACCGGCACACAGGGTGAGCTGCGTCAGATTTTGAGTCTGATGCGTCTACCAATTTCGCCACTTCGGCTTATGTCTAAATTTTATAACAACTTTTTATTTTTTTCAATCGTTTTTACCTCTTCTTAACATTTTTCTATAATTTTTAATCGTCATATATAATTATGTATATAAAAATTTATTTTTATGTTAAAATTTTGTATAAAAAAAGGAATCTTATATGCAGGAAATACCATCATATAAAACTGCCGGTGCGATTGCCGGTGTTTTGGACGATAAATTAGGTAAAGATATTACTATTTTAAATATTTCTCAAGTTTCTGTTTTAGCTGATTATTTCGTTATTTGCTCAGCTGATACACCTACTCAGGTTAAAGCTCTCACCGAATATGTCCGTGACAGAATTAAAAAATGGTTCAACAGAATACCTATCGGTCAAGAAAATGATTTAAAAAACAGATGGAATTTATTAGATTACGGAGATGTTATTGTTCATGTACTTCACAAAGATGAACGTGAAACTTATGCTATTGAAAAATTTTGGAATCATGCTTTGCTCATAAAAAAAGAAGATTGGCAAAAAATTGCAAAAGAATTTTCTGAGTACCGTTAAAAACCAAAATTATTTTTCTGATTTCTTTTTAAACAGCATTCATTATTTTTGCAATACAAGCCTCTTTGCTTTGTTCCCATTCTCGAAAAGATATTCGTATAACATTCATTCCGGCTCGCTCCAATATTAATTGCTTTTTAATCGGTGAAAAATATGTCGCCGTCTTATCCGGTGTTCCGTCACATTCTACTGCAATCGAACGGTTTGAATTTCTGTCCGTTACATATAAATCACATTGAAATCCCGCTGTTTCGTATCCGGCACGAACTATGTATCCTTTGTTTTCAAGTTCCGTTGCCGCTTGTTCTTCAAAGTCATTTTTGAATCTATTTATATAGCCATTTTGTTTTAATTTATTATTTCCCATTTCATACAATTTTATATGTTCTATGTAATTTCTTAAAAGACCTTGAGGAAGTTCTTCAGGATTTTTAGAAAGAAATGAAATACAACATTTTCTTGCTCTTGTTACAGCTACATTAAACAGATTTGGCTTTTGCAGAAAAGAAAGACTTTGTGAAAAACTGTTATCTGCAATAGCCCAAGACATAAGTATAATATCTCTTTCATCTCCTTGAAATGTATGTGCCGTACCAACTTCTATCATATGCCTTTGTATGATTGTATCGGAAAATGATTTCATTATTGCTTTTTTTATTGATTCTACCTGGCTTCTGAACGGAGATATAATACCTATGGTTGTATATTTATGATCTTTCTCTTTATTTGCCTCATCATTGATTATAATTTCGTGAAGTTTTTCGATTATTGCTTCTGTTTCAGCAATATTTCTTGTTGCATCTCCGTCAACTTTTCCCTCCGGAACTGTGCAAAGTTCTAATACCTTGTCATATTCATTGTTTCTTGTCATAATCCTAAGACTCTTGCCGTAAAATTCTTTGTTACTAAATTCAATAATCGGCGGTTGACATCTGAAATGTTCATCTAACAATACAGGTGTCATACAATAATATCCCGCCAAATCATACATCGAATTTGTTCTGTATCTCCACATTAATCTGTATTTGTCAGGAATTTCATATTGGCTTAAAAATGACTGCTCTTTTGCATTTTCCAAAAATGATAAATGAGGAAGCTGCTTATCATCTCCTACTATTACCGCCTTTTTCGCCCTGAATAGTATCGGTATGCAACTGGCTATATCACATTGCGATGCCTCATCTATAATTGCCACATCAAATAATCCGGGTTTTAACGGCAATGACCCGGATATTGAATATGTTGTAACGCATTGACAAGGAAATGCTTCCAATAACGGATTGAAATCTTCTTCTTCAAGTAATCTGTTTTGTAAATTCTTCTTTCTCTCTACAAGTGCCTTTGTGTGAATGTATAATCTCTGCCGCTTTGTCCTATCTCTCAAAAGTCCCTTTAAAGATTCTCTTCTTACATTTTTTAAAATATCTTTTGCCAATGACTTCTGTCTATCAAAAAGTGCATGAATTTCATCCGTTAATTCCGTAATATTTCCAAGTTTATATATATCCGCTTCTATCTTTGATGCTTTTGCCGCAAGTTCACGAACAACAAGCTCTTTCCTGATTTGTGCCAAATTTTCCCAATCAGGTTCAAATTCAACCTGCTTTAGTATCTTTCTGAGTCTGAAACAATCGGCTTTTAATCTAATCTTTTTTATAAAGGTCGGTTTTTCTAATGATTGTTCTATCTTATCAATTATAATTTTTACTTGTTCTATTTCTTCTATATTGAGTTTTCGGGTTATAAAAATCGGTTTTTCAGGAAGTGTTTTTTCTTTCTTTCGGAATATATCATACCATTGCTCTTCCAATTTAATAATTGCATCTATTTTATCTTTTTTCTCATTAATTTTAGAACAAAGAATTTTCATATCATCCTTGGAAACAAGCATAGAACTCTCAAATCCCGTATCAAGATCAATCTTATTTGAAATTAAACTTTGTAATTTTGCGGAAAGTTCTCTTTGATAATTCATTCTGCCTGCCCTTATCGCCAAATACGGAGCTCCGAGTGAATTTAATCTTTCTGCTATTACATCGGTAGCTTTGTCCATTTTTGAAGCAACAAGTACCGTTTTCCCGTTTGCTATCAAATGAGAAACTAAATTAACTATCGTTTGTGATTTACCTGTTCCGGGAGGTCCTGATACCGCTATCAGTGAATTATTCTCAAGATTTTTTA
The DNA here is from genome assembly GCA_947624605.1 of Candidatus Gastranaerophilales bacterium. Classification (GTDB taxonomy): domain Bacteria; phylum Cyanobacteriota; class Vampirovibrionia; order Gastranaerophilales; family Gastranaerophilaceae; genus RUG841. The sequence continues at coordinate 10,311 of CANQLA010000009.1, forward strand.
TAACTTCTTCCTGCGAATCACTTAAAGCTAACGGGGTTATAGGGAAAAATTCCGATATATCATTTTCTTTATAATTTTTTTCCGGAATTTTCCCTTTGCCTGATACATATTCTTCGTTAATTATATTTAAAACTGTTTCTCTTAATAAACCGCTCGGCATTTCTGAAATCCGAATAAGTTCGTGAAGAACTCCTGCCGTTACATCCGGCCGTTTTGTTAATATAAGGGCATTTTGATTTGTTACAACAACTTTATCCGGTTTGGTCTTTGGTTTCGCTTTACTTTCTTCTTCATATTCTTCCTCTGTTGAGGTTTCTTGTTCCGTTCCGCAATAAATTTCTCCTGTTTCTTCTTCTGGGTTATCTTGTGCTTTTAGCTGAATTTCTATATCCGGAATAAGTGATTTTAATGTTGTCAGAAAAATCTCTAAACCTTCTTGTGTCAGAGGAAGCGGCGGTACTACATCCAGTATCCCCTCAAGCATTTGTTCCGTTTCTTCTTCATCTTCACTTTTCGCCATCAATGCTGTTAATGCTCCGGTATTAACTGATATTACTTCGTCTTGAAGTATACATTTTATGCTTAATCCCTCTCTTTCTAATTTGCAAGGCATATATAATAACGGCGTCAAAAATTCATTATATTTTTTACTTTTATTATTTTTTCCAACTAAAAATAAATATCCGTATATTAAATACTTATCCTTCTGACCGTTTTCGGATTGTATCATTAATTCCGTTATATTTGGATTTGCTCCGTCTAGTTCCAAATCGTTTCCATAGTTTGTAAAAAGTTTCTCTTCCGAAGATTTTCTGCTTCTCTTGGTATTGTCCTTTTGTAATAAATGTCCCTCGTTTAAAAATATCCATTTATTATCTTTATCTTGTTTTAAATTCCTAAATGTAGAACTCTTGACTTCTTCTCTCACACAATCGTGCAGATATAAACTGAGTTTCCTTACAAAACTGTTATGAAATGCTGAATTTAATATTTTTGTTGCTTCCTGAAGCATTGATTTCCTCGTTTTATTTTTTCATTTTCTATACCCATAATGATTTTAAAGCACTTTTTAAAGTTGAAAAATCAAACGAAAAAATGATTTTATTTAAAATTCTTATATATCCGCTGTGTCCGAATTGTTCTTCTATCAAATTTTTATTCTCTGTCACAAATTTCCACATTTCTCTTCTGATTAAAAAATTGTTTTGTATATATTTCTTTTGAATTTCTGTTTTTAGATATTTTTCCGAACCAATAAGCTTATTAGCTTTTGAAAAATTATTATTGTGCCTTCTGTAAGCATATAAGGGTGTATCAATCAATGCACTTGAACCTATTAAATGTGCAAATGAAAAAATAAATTTGTCTGCTGTTATTTTTAGTTTTTCCGGTTCTTTAAAATTTAATAAAATTTCACATACTGATTTCCTTATCACGGCTGAAGAAGAAGGTGACCAATGCCATGTGGCAAAACTGTGCTTTTTATTACTTAAAATTTTTACTTTAAAATCTTTGTTTTCAAATTCATTTGAAAACATATCCGGATTAAATTTTATATTTGTTGAAAAATCATTAAGTTTTATAAAAGGACAATCCGTTGATTTAAAAGAATGTATAATATTTTTTTCATCAATCTCTATTTGTCTTGCACTTGTCAGTGCTACTGTTGTTGACAATTGTGTTTTAATATGAACTTTCGCAAAATCAGTAAATAATACATCATCTCCGTCTGTAACGGTAATAAATTCTCCTTCTGCCAATTTTAAACCTTCTATAAAAGAAGCAAATTGACCAATGTTTTTTTCATTATTTATAACTTTTACCTCTATGTCCGAATTATTTCTTTTAAATTTTTCTATGGCTTCTATACTGTTATCCGATGAATTGTCATTAACTACAATTATTTCTTTATTATCATAAGATTGTTCTTTTATGCTTAAAAGGCATTCTTCTATAAATTGAAACTTATTATAGCAAGTTACTATAAATGAAATTTTCGGTGTATTAAACTCTATTGTCAAAATTTCTTCCTTATTTATATTTTTATTATACATAAAATAATAAATCTAAAAAACTATGATAATTCGGATGGTCGTTTAATCCCGGGTTAACTGTAATATCTTATTTAAATAAAAAATAAATTAAATTTTTATTTAAAATGAACTTTTTTAAAATATAATCGTTTTATCATTTGAAAGGATAAAAATGGAAAAAAAATGTAACAAATACGAATCATATTTCATTTTCGCTTCAAAAGATGATTTTGAAAAGCACATCTCAGAATGCAAAGATTGTTCGCACGAAAAATTAAAACAAGATAAATTATCATTTTTGATAAAAGATTCTTCCGAAACGTATAGATTATTGAGCAGTAAACAAAAAATAAAAAAAACATTGTTAAAAATAGCTTGTAGTTTATTATTATTAGTTTTTGCCGGAACTTTTGCAGGTATAGAAATTTTTAATAATTATAATTACGATTATTTTATAAATTCTTCGGGAATATCCGTAATTTCAGAGCAAGGACTTCCTACTGATGATTTTGGATTTTTCGATTACAACTAGGGTTAACTTATTTTGAAAAATATAATAGAAAAATATAAATATAATGTACAAAAAATAATAAAAAACCTTACGGGAAGTTTTAATGAAGATTTAGAACAAGAGGTTTATCTTAAGACTTGGAAAAATCTTGAAAAATACAAAGAACAAGGTAAATTTTCGCAATGGATAAATACTATAACGTATAATATTTGTAAAGACTATCTCAAATCTTCTTATATTAAAAATGCTCTTAAAAGAGTTGAATTGGAAGAAAAAGTTGATTTATGTTCTAAAAAGGATAATATTGAAAATATTTTTGAGATAAAACAGAGAAGAATAACCGTATCTCAAGCCATCCTTTCCTTAAAACCGAAATTAAGACAAGTAATTGTTCTTTATGAAATAGAGGATATGAATTATGAGCAAATATCTCAAAAAATCAAATGCCCCGTAGGAACCGTAAAATCCAGAATTTTCAAAGCCAGACAGGAATTATACAAAATTTTAAAAGACATATTATAGAAAAATGTTTAACAAAAAGGTACAAAAATAACAGAAAGGTTAAAACAATGGAAAAAAAATCACTTATTTTAACATCAGCAATAGCATTTGCTCTTTTGACTTCAAATGTATCATTTTCAGCGGAAAATAATTCTGACTGTTTTATGAAAAATTGTGAAGCACCTTTTACAAAAGGAATGTCGGATTTCCACAATAAAAACCGCAGAGAACTTCCTCACCATTTATTTATGACAAAACAATTACAAAATCCAAAAATAAACTTAACCGATGAACAAAAAGCGAAAGCTGATAAAATACGTGAATTTTCAAGACAAAAAACAAAACCTTTAAGACGTGAAATCCACGATTTAGAAAATAAAATCTGGGAAATAAGAGAAGACGATAATCTGTCTTTTGAACAAAAACATGAAAAAATTGAACCTTTAAAAGAACAGATATATAACCTTCAGGAAAAATCCCAAAAAATTATCAAAGAAGATATTAAAGAATTTAGAGCTATTTTGACCGAAGAACAAAAACAAACATTAGAAAATTTTAAAAAACAACATAAAGGTCCTGACTTAAAACTGACAGAAGAACAAAAAGCTAAAGCTGATAAAATAAGAGAAACTTCAAGAAAAAAAATAAAACCTCTAAGACGTGAAATTCACAATTTAGAAAATAAAATTTGGGAAATAAAGGAAAACGATAATCTGTCTTTTGAGCAAAAACGTGAAAAAATTAAGCCTTTAGAACAACAAATCTTTAATCTTCACGAAAATGAAAACAAAATAAGAGAACAAGATATGATACAATTTGAATCACTTTTAACAAAAGAGCAGCAAAAATTATTGGAAGATTTTAAAAAATCTCACAAACCTCATCGTCCTCATGAAAAACCAATGCTGCCTCATAAAATGAAATAAAACAACTTGTATAAATAAAATTAAAACGAGATTTTTCATCTTAATGTTTGTCATTTATTTCAAGATGAAAAATCTCTTTATTTACAGATTAAAAAATACGAAACTGTTTTTTATAATTGTTCTCGGTAAAATTTAGTTTTTTTTTGAAATATGAATTTGTTTAAAGTATTAGCAAATCATCTCATTTGAAAAAAAAGTATAATTTTGTATAATAGAGCTGAGGTGGTGTATGAATTTTGGTTTTATAAAAGAACATCCGGATATTTCGTTTTTTTTAGGATTATGTATAATTTTTTATTTTATATTTTTTTATGGTATTGGTTCATATCCGTTAATGGATATTGATGAAACCAGATATGCTTCAATGGCTTCGGATATGTTTAATTCAAAAGATTTTATGACTCTTTATTTGAATGGGGAGTATTTTTTTGAAAAACCCCCGTTATTTTTTTGGTTGGAATGTCTTTCTTTTTATGTGTTTGGTCAGATTAATGAGTTTTCTGTCAGGTTTCCTTGTGCTTTTGTCGGAACTTTGATTTCTTTTTTGGTTTATTTTATTGGTAAACAAATTGTTTCAAGAAAGTTTGGTTTTATATCTGCTGTTATTCTTGCAACTTCTGTAGAATTTTTTGTTCTCTCCAAATTTGCTATTTTGGATATTGTTCTTTGTTTTTGCACCTCTTTCTCTATATTCTTTGGCTTTATGACATTATTTTGCCTTGAAAAAAATCGAAAATATTTTTGGTTCTTATTTTATATGTTTTCTGCCCTTGCTGTTCTTGCAAAAGGTATTCCCGGTTTTGTTCTTCCGTTTGGCATTATGTTTTTTTCTTATATTGCTGCTAAAAAATTTAAAGATTTATTTAAACCTGTCTTTTTCTTGCCGGGAGTATTGATTTTTTTTGCTATTGTTCTTCCCTGGCACTTTATAATGTTAAAAAAATATGATCCCTTATTCTTTAATGAGTATATTATAAAACATCATATCGCAAGATTTTTGACTTCTGAAAATTTGGGAAGAAAACAGCCTTTTTGGTTCTTTTTTGCTACAATTTTGTGGGGGTTTTTCCCTTGGATTATTCCTGCTGCTGCAAATTGTAAAATTTGGTTTTCTAATATTATTCAATTTTTTAAAAATGGTTTTGATTTTCAAAATTCAGATAATTGTCAAAAGTTTTTATTTCTTAATTCTATAGCTGCTATATTTATTTTCTTCTTCTTTTCTGCTTCAAGTTCAAAACTGATTACTTATATATTACCGGTATATCCGTTTTTAGCTTGTTTAACGGCAGCAATCTTTGTTAATGAAAACAATCAATACGAAAAATCTTTGAAGTTTACTTATATAACTATAGGTGTTATTTTTGTTTTAATTGGTTTAATCGCACCAATTGTATATCTTTTTTTGGATGAAGGACTTCAGAATTTTTTTGCGGCAAAAGTACCGACAACTTTTTTGTTTACCGTTTTAGGTTTGGCAATACTGTTTTGGGGACATTCCAAAAAAGGGATTATTGTTACCTTGTCACTTTTAATGCTGATTTTGTCTTCAATTTTTATTCCTATTGGCTTTAAAACCGATTTTTATTTCGGTCAAAATGATTTGATGGAATATGCATATTTCGCTAAGCTTCATCACAACAAGCTTGCTTCTTTCGGGTTCGGAAGAAGATTTTCTCTTAATTATTATTACGGTAAACACGTTATTTATGAACAATACCCTCTGTTTGACAATCTCAACAATTTGTTAAAAGACAAAAATACTGTCATTGTTATTAAAAATAAAGATGTTCAGGAGTATAAAAAACATTCTCGCTTTAATGTTATTAAAATTGGTACAAAATATTCTTTGATAAAAGGGTGATTTTATGGATGTTATTGTTAATGCTGACGATTTTGGAATGTGTAAAAGTGTCAATGATGCTATTGTTGATGGTTATAAAAACGGAATTTTGTCGAGTACTTGTATTTTGGCTAATATGGACGGATTTCAAGATGCTCTTTCTGTCTTAAATGATATTGAAGGAATAGGTTTCGGTATCCATTTGAATATTATTGAGGGTAAAACTGTACTTGATTTACCTGATAAGTTCAGCAGGCTTTATGATAAAGATGGCTTTTTTAATAATGGGTTTCTAAAAATTATGTTCAAATCTTTTGATGATGATTTTATGTCTGAAGTTGAACTCGAATTTCGTTCTCAGATTGAAAAAGTTTTAGCTTTTGCTTTCCCTGATCACCTCGATTCTCACGTTCACGTTCATGCAATTCCCAAAATTTTTGAATTGGTTTGTAAACTCGCAAAAGAATATAATATTCCTTGCGTCAGAACTCAGTTTGAAAATATATATTTTGACGGTAATTGGAAAAATTTTTTAAATCCTGCATATTACGTTAATCTTTTGAAAATTGCTATTTTAAATTTTTTTACTCTGATTAACAGAAAAACGCTAAAACACTATGGTCTCAAAACCAATGATTGTGTTATTGGTGTCGGTTATACTTCCATGATGAATGAAAATACCATTATCAAAGGTATTGAGAAAATTAAAAATAAAGATGTTTTACTTCAAATTATTTGCCACCCTGATTTAAATCAAAACAGAAAATCAAATTACAGAGAATATTCTGCCTTAATTAACCATACGATGAAAAATTTTATGAACAAATATACAATAGTTTCTTTTAAAAAATTTATTAAAGATTAACCTGTTTTTTCAATATTATCAACAAGTATTTTAAGAATTACAAACAGCTTTTTGTACATTTGTATTGTTAACTGTTTTTATTGTATTTTTTTAACATTTAATTTAATTATGATAATAATTATTGTTTGTTAATTTTTATCTTTAAATGTGCAAAAATAAAACATTCTGTCTTGAGGTATATAGTAAGAACATTCTTTAACCTGTCTACAGTCGTAGTCATCAGGATTAATGAAATTTTTTATAAAATCCCATTCTAATGGTGCGACAGGAGCAATAGAATATAAAAGATATATTTTTTTTGAAGGATCATTAATTATTTTTTTAATACGTTCTTCTCCTCTTTTATTGTAAATGAATGCGTAACCCGGGCATTCACCTCTTAAATATATAAATCTGGCTTTTGGGTTTTGAAAAGGAATAAATATTTGTGTAGGATAACCTCCTAAAATACAAACTATAGCGTTATCAGGGAGTTTTAAATCAGGTATTTCCATAAAATTTTCACAAAAACCTCTACAATCACGAGTCATCCATTGAGGTGCATATCTTGTGGAAAAAAGTAATAAACCAAGAATAAAAACACCTGAAATATAAGTTATTTTTCTTGATTGAGTTAAAACCAACATATAAACCACTAAAATTGCAATATATATACCTGAAAGCATCTCCAGCGGTAAAATATATCTTAAAGTAGAGGACGTTTTTAACCAAAAAATATATGAAAAAAATAAAAACAGAATTAAGAAATTAACAAACGGAAGATTAATTAATTCTTGCAATTTTGCACAAAACGATGGTTTGATTTTTGCAAATATAATATTGCCTGTAAACAAAAAGAAAAATGTAATGTAAAGAGCAATATACCTATAATCTATGTGAGCAAATTCTGAGGCAATATTTTCATAGCTGTATCCGCCAAAGTAAAAGGGATAAAATATCCATTGACAAATATTCCTCGGTAAATGTCTTATATCCATATGACTTACCCAAGGTGCATATTCCGATTTAAAAATATTGTTGTAATAAGGGAAAAATGGATTTTGGAAATTTGAATATAAAATATACATCCACCAACCGTTAGATATTAAATATCCGATAATTCCCGTAATGGTAATTAAACTGATAATTTTAAAAGGTTTTTCAAAACTGCGACACATAAAAATTAAAGATGCAATTGCCGCTGAAAAATATAAAACGCAAGTGGCTTTTAATCCACACGCAATACCAAATAATAAACCTGCAAAAGTTAAAAGAAAAGTTCGTTTTTTAGAATCATTCCGAAATAACTGTTTTGAAAGAATTAAAAGTGCCAATAATACAAAAAGAGATATGATTAAATCATTAAAAGTAGAACCGACTTCAATAATCGCCATATGCCCTGTTATACCTATTATTACGGCAAAAAATACAAAAAATTTCTTTTCAAATCCCCTAGATACAAATACATTTTTTGCCATAAGATATACTAAAAAAGCACAAACCCCATAATATAAGCTCTGTATACTCATCAGAATTCTGGGGTGGTGGTTTAAATATTTTAACAAAATATAAAACGGAATATCCATTAACGGATTTAAATAAGATTGTATGCCTACAGGCATTATATCAAAACCGATTCTGTTATGAAACAATGCATATACAGAATAATAATGATATGCCATAAAATCCCAATTACCATCCGGATTTAAAAAATTGACCAGGATTATACCAACACAAATAAACAGAAATAAAAAAATAATATTAATATAAAAAATCTTTTTCTTATCTTTCATTAAAAATTTACAAATGAGTTTGATCTATTGATATCATAATAAAAATATTTATAAATTGCTAAATAATAATTAAGGGAGCAAAACTCCCTAAAAAATAATTCATTAAGCAAATGCACTGAATCCGCAATCTGAAGAAGAATCTGATGAAGAAGCAAGACTGCCCGCACTTTCTCCGAAGAATGCCAAGCTTCCGGCACTTTCACCCGTAAAAGCTAAGCTTCCTGCCGACTCACCGAGGAAAGCCAAACTGCCTGCTGTTTCACCATTTACAAATGCCAACGAACCTGCACTTTCACCCGTAAAAGCTAAGCTTCCTGCACTTTCGCCTTTGAATGCTAAGCTGCCGGCCGTCTCTGAATTATTATTTTTATTATTGTTGTTCAAGTTTGTATTTCTGCCTGAACCCATTGTAAAATGTCCGAATGATAAACCTAAACCCATACTCTGTCCCTCTATCAACTATATACAATTCTCTCTTTTAATTGTATATCCTTACTTATATAAAAACATTTTGCATACCCTCAATTTCAACATGTCATAAAATTGTTACATTTCGCAATAATTGTAAAATCCTTATACTTTATAAATACCAATACAGAAATGTTTTATAAAAAATTTTTGAAATTATAAAAAATTAACCCTGTTGAATAGCTTATCAGGTTTGAAAAAATAGTCATAATGAACAACCGGAAAGATTTTTTTGAATTTAATTTAAGATATGAATTAAACGCCAGAAATTCTGCAACAACTACTGCTATTTCCGCTACACTTATATTTATTGTTGTTTTTGGTATAATAGAAAGTGCAATGTTCAAAGTTAAGTTGGTTACTATATTTACCGCAAAAACAAAGCTTAAAAAATTTTTTTTATTATATTTTATCATTCCAAAAAAAATTGTTTCTACAATTGCTGTTACAAGTGCTGTCAATCCATATGCTTTACTTAAATCAAAAATTAACGGTATATAATAATGAAAAATTTTATCCATTGTTATTATGTTCTGTCTTTCTATTCTTTATTTATTCCTTTTGCAACTGTATCAGCAATTTTTTGCTCAAGAGAATCAGGTATTATAAAATCTTCTGTCAAATCTCCCTGTGATACACTGTTTGCAAGTTCCTTTGCACAACTTATTTTCATTTTTGTTGTGATTTTATTTACTTTATATTTTAAAAGACCTTTAAATACTCCGGGAAATGCTAAACAGTTATTAATCTGATTTGTAAAATCACTTCTGCCTGTTGCGACTATTCTCGCTCCGCCTTTTTTTGCTATATCGGGCATGATTTCCGGAATCGGATTGGCAAGTGCAAAAACTATTGCATCTTCCGCCATGTTTTTTATATCTCTTTCATCCAATAAATTTGGGGCTGAAACTCCTATAAATACATCTGCATTTTTTATTACTTCTTTTAATGTTCCTTTTTCATTATTAGGATTTGTTATTTTTGACAGCTCAATTTGATTTGGTTTCACGTACTTATTATCTTTTGTTAATGCTCCTTCTCTATCGCAGACTATAATGTTTTTCATTCCTGCCTCTAAAAGCAGTTTGCTGATTGTATATCCTGCCGCACCTGCTCCTGATATTACTGTTTTTATTTTTTCTATGTTTTTCCCCGTAACTTTTAATGCATTATATATACCTGCTAAAACTACTATTGATGTTCCGTGTGCATCATCGTGAAATACCGGTATCTCTAATTTGTCGTTTAATTCTTTCTCTATTTGAAAACATAGCGGTGATGCAATATCTTCAAGATTTATTGCTGAAAAGGATTTTGATATTAGTTCTACTATTTTTACAAATTTGTCCGGATTTTGTTCTTTAATACAGATTGGTACTGCACTTAATCCGGCAAACTTATTAAATAAAACTGACTTGCCTTCCATTACCGGCAAGGCTGCTTCTGCTCCTATATTCCCTAATCCTAATACGGCTGATCCTTCTGTTATTATTCCGATTGGTTTAATATGGTTTTCTTTTGTCAGAACTGTTTCTATTGCTCCTCCGAACATTTTTCTCAATGTTAATGACTGCTCTTGTATTGTACCTTTGAGTTTGTTTAAATCTGAAATTATTGCGTTTTTTGATATACAAAGAAAAAATTCTTTTAAATCTTTTACAGGTTTGGTTAATACAGGTATTTTTACTTCAAAATTTATACCTTCCGTAAATTCTTCTATTTCACTTAAATCAATTGCTCCAAAACTTGGCTCAAGATTTTCGGCAACAAGTTTTATATCTTCCTGTTTATCAGATTGTATTTCAAACGGAATTGCATCAATACCTAAAGTCGTTTTGAGAAATTCCGCTCTTTTAAGTGCTTTCTCGTATTCAAAGCCAAAAACTCCGACTGTATTTTCTCTGTTTGTGTAATCATATGATGTTCGGCTGTCTTTTTTTATTTCCATACACGCTGCTGCTACTCCGGGTGTATATATTACTGCAAGCGAGTGTTTATCTTTAACTTGAACTTTAGGAACTATTTTTATCCCCATTATCGCACCTTATTTTCATTTCCGTTTATCAGTCTTTTGATATTTTCTCTATGCAAATAAATTACATAAATTGCACCAATGATACAATATATTATGTATGCCGCCGGTTGTTTAAATATATACATTATTACAGGTGATAAGGCAAGTGCTGTTATTGAACCCAATGATACGTATTTTGAAAAATATGTAACTACTGCCCAAATTAAAGCAATACAAAGACCGGCTTGCCAACATAATGCCAGTATCGTTCCAACTCCTGATGCTACCGATTTCCCTCCCGTAAAGCCCAGAAAAATTGATTTGCTGTGACCTATCAGAACAAATATTGCCGCTGCTACACATTCAAAACTTGAATTAATATTAAAATTGTGCAGATTTATTATTCCATTCGCTGTTTTTAACAATATTGGGCTTGTTGCCGCTAAAACAACAGGCAATGCTCCTTTAATTGCATCTAATAACATAACTGTAAAAAACCATTTTTTCCCCATTACTCGTTTTACATTTGTCGCTCCCGTCGATCCGCTCCCGATTTTTCTTATATCTTGCCCTGTAAATATCTTTACAATTATATATCCCGTTGGGATTGAACCAATAATATATGCTATTATCGAAATTATTACTATTTTTATTAACAATACTGTTATCATTTTTCTTTTTCCTGTTTTTCTTTTACCGTTAGTCTTATGGGTGTTCCGTAAAAACCGAATGCTTCCCTCAATTTGTTTTCAAGATACCGTTTATAGCTGTCTTTCATTAACTCTTCTTTGTTTACAAAGAACATAAATGTCGGTGGGGCGGTTTTTACTTGTGTCGTATAATATATCTTTAACCGCTTATTTTTTATTGTATCAGGCGGTACCATTGCATATGCATCTGTGATTACTTTATTTAGTATACTTGTTGAAACTTTTTTGCTGCATTGCTCCCAAACTTTTTTTGATTCTTTATATATATTTACAAGTCTTTGTTTGGTAACTGCACTTATAAAGATTTTAGGAACATAATGCATAAATGGTGCTTCTCGTTCAATTTCTTTTTCAAATTTATTTATTGTTGAGGATGCTTTATTTTCTACTAAATCCCATTTATTGACTGCTGCAATCATGCCTTTCCCTGCTTCTATAACTATTGAAGCTATTTTTTTATCCTGATCCGTAAGCCCTTCTGTCGCATCTATAACTAATATTGCTATGTCACTGTCTCGGATTGCTTTTATTGCTCTTGCTACAGCAAATTTTTCTATCCCCCAGTCTACTTTCGCTTTTTTCCTTATTCCGGCTGTGTCTACAAGAATAAATTCTTCTTTTTCCCATTTGACTGTTGTATCTATTGAATCTCTCGTTGTTCCGGATACATTCGATACTATTACTCTCTCTTTTCCTATAAGTGCATTTACAATAGAAGATTTTCCGGCATTCGGTTTCCCTACAATTGCAATTCTGATTGGATGTTCGTTTTCATCTTCTTGTTGTTCACATACATCAAAATCTTCTGTTAGTGCATCTAGTAAATCTCCTATTCCGCCTGAGCCATGTAATGCCGATATCGTATATGGTTCTCCTATCGCTAATGCGTAAAATTCTGATGCATAGATGTTTTTTTCTATTGAGTCGATTTTATTTACTACAAGATAAATAGGCTTTCCGCTTCGTCTTAATATATTCGCTATATCTTCATCTGTTGATGTAATTCCGTCTTTTCCGTCCGTCATAAATATGATTTTATCTGCTTCTTCACACGCTATTTTTGCTTGTGCAAATATGTTAACCGGGATATCTTCTTCATCTGACGGAACTATTCCTCCTGTATCTATTACAGTGAAAACTTTATCAAGCCATTGTACGTCAAAATATTTTCTGTCTCTCGTAACTCCCGGCATATCATCCGTAATTGATTGTCTTGCTCCTGCCAGTCTGTTTACAAATGTAGATTTCCCGACATTCGGTCTTCCTATAATTGCTACTATCGGTTTCTTCGTCATAGTGCGTCCTTTAAACTCTTATTAATTATTGTATTACAAAAAATAAATTAAGTATAATTTTCTCTGTCAAAATTTTATCAGATTTTCAAAAGATTGGAACATATAGTAAGCTATGTTATAATTGTTTCAAATCCGGAGGTAATTATGCAAATTTCGGTTATTATGCCTGTTTATAATATTGAAAAATATTTGCCCGAGGCAATTGAAAGTATTTTAAATCAAACATTATCGGATTTTGAACTCATTATTCTTGATGACAAATCTACAGATAACACTTTGGGGGTTGCGTATGAATATGCGGATAAAGACAGGAGAATAAGAGTTATTGAATTGGATGAACACAAAAAACAGGGTGAGGGCAGAAACAGAGGTATTGAAGAAGCAAAAGGCGAATATATAATGTTTCTTGACGGTGATGATATTGCGAAGCCTCAATTTTTAGAAAAAATGCATACAGCAATAGTTTCGTCCGAATCAGATATATGTATGTGTAAATTTCAAACTTTAGATGATAAAAGCAAGAAAATATCAGATAACCATCCTTATGGACATATAGAAGTGAATGAAAAAATGTTGAAAAACGGATTTTCTCCGAAAGATATTATCAGTCAAATTTTTACAATACCAAATGTAGTATGGAATAAAATTTATAAAAGAAGTTTTCTGAAGAATAAAGACATAAAGCTTCCCGGAGTTATAACAATATGTGAGGATATAATTTTCGGGATAATTGCGACGATAAGTGCAGAAAAAATTTTTTATGTTGATGAAAGCCTTCTTTTATACAGAATAAATCGACCTAATGCATCAAGTATCGGATGTGATGAATCTTTTTTCGACAATTTTACAATGTATGAAATTTTAGAAAAAAAATTCAAGGAAATTGGAATATATGAGGAAATAAAAAAGCCGTTTTTAATGGATGCAATTTATAATTTGCTTTATTTTTTTGAAAGAATAAAACCACAATACAGAAAAAGTTTTTATAAAAAAATGCAGGAATTTTATAATGATTGTTATCAAAAGGAATTTTCGACAAAAGAAAAATGTTTACGGTTTGATGCAACGACATATTTTCATCTTAACAGAGTAATGTCGAACGGATATTTAAAATATATGATATTGAATTTTATAGACAAGATTTTCAAGATAGAAAAATGGTATGGAGGATATGCGATTGTAGTTTTTTCAAAGAAAGAATTTTGGGTTGATAATCCAAAATCCGGTTTGTTTTAAAATAAATAATTTGTAAGGATTATTTAATAAAACTTTCCGAAAGATTTTTGCTGTTTTATAATAAATATGTCAAAGAATTAGGAAAGAAAGATGGATATATTCTCAATATTTACACTTTGCGGCGGATTAGCGTTTTTTCTGTACGGAATGCAGGTTATGTCAGGAGGGTTGGAGAAAGTAGCCGGAGGGCGATTAGAGAAATTGTTGAGAGAAATGACATCAAATCCCGTGAAAAGTCTTGCATTGGGTGTGGGAATTACAATAGCAATACAATCATCTTCGGCATTAACAGTCATGTTAGTCGGACTTGTAAATTCCGGAATAATGGAGCTTGGACAGACAATAGGCGTTATTATGGGATCCAACATAGGAACGACATTAACGGCATGGATATTAAGTTTAGCAGGTATTGAAAGTGATAATTTTTTCTTAAGATTATTAAAGCCGGAGAGTTTTTCTCCAATATTTGCCCTTGTCGGAATTTGTATGATGATGGTATCAAAAAATGGTGGAAAGAAGAGTATAGGTTCGATATTAGTTGGATTTTCGGTATTAATGTACGGAATGCAGTTAATGACAAATGCGATGAGTCCTCTTGCACAATCAGCGGAGTTTGCGGGGATACTAACGGCATTTCAAAATCCTATATTAGGTGTAGCAGTAGGTGCGGTATTTACCGGGGTAATTCAAAGTTCGGCAGCTTCTGTGGGTATATTGCAGGCGTTATCTTTAACGGGAAGTATTAATTATGGAATGGCGATACCGATAATTATGGGTCAAAATATCGGAACTTGTGTTACGGCATTATTGTCGAGTATGGGTGTTTCAACCAATGCAAAGAGGGTAGCTGCGGTGCATGTATCTTTTAATGTATTAGGTACGGGTATATGTTTACCGTTATTTTATATTTTAAATTATTCTTTTAATTTTAATATACTTGATAAAGTTGTTAATCCTGTAGGAATTGCATTTGCACATACAATTTTTAATTTTGCAACGACAATAATACTTATTCCGTTTACAAAATATATGGAAAAAATTGCAATAAAAGCTGTTAAGGAAAAAACCGGTGACGGTAAAGAAAATACTGTATTTATAGATGAAAGAATATTATTATCCCCGGCATTTGCTGTATCGGAATGTACGCATCATGCGGTTTCAATGGCGGATTTAACGGAAGATGTGTTTTTTGAGTCGGTAAAAATGTTGAAAAATTACAGTGCCAATACAGCGGAAAATATATTTCATGCGGAAGAAAAGCTTGATAGTTACGAAGACAAATTAGGCAGTTTTTTGGTAAAGTTGTCAGGCAAGGAACTTTCTGATCATGACAGCAATGAAGTTTCAAAACTTCTTCATTCAATTGGTGATTTTGAAAGGATAGGAGATCATGCGGTAAGTATAACATATGTAGCAAAAGAGATGCATGAAAAAAACATACATTTTTCAAAAGAAGCGGACGAAGAGTTGAACATATTAGGAAATGCAATTCGAGAGATAATAGAGCTTACGATAGATGCATTTGAAACGGGAGATTCGTCAATGGCGACAAAAGTTGAACCATTAGAGCAAGTAATTGACGGAATAGTATTAGAAATCAAAAACAGACACATAAAAAGATTACAGGAAGGCAACTGTACAATTGAGTTAGGATTTATGCTGTCAGACATTTTAAATTGTTATCAAAGGGTGTCGGATCACTGTTCAAATATTGCAGCGTGTATAATACAAATAAAGTCGTCACAGCTGGATATGCATACATATTTAAACAGTATTAAAACCGGCGGAGATGAAACGTTTACAAAGGAATTCAGAAAATATCAGGAAAAATACATATTAAAC
The DNA here is from genome assembly GCA_947624605.1 of Candidatus Gastranaerophilales bacterium. Classification (GTDB taxonomy): domain Bacteria; phylum Cyanobacteriota; class Vampirovibrionia; order Gastranaerophilales; family Gastranaerophilaceae; genus RUG841. The sequence goes on from CANQLA010000009.1 coordinate 26,327, forward strand.
AACTAATCAATGAAATAAGAAAATTTAAATTATCAAATTTATACAAAGATATGTTAAAATATAAAAAAACCTTGTAAAAACGGAGGACAAAATGAACAAAATTGCTTTGATAACAGGCATAACCGGACAAGATGGTTCATATCTTGCAGAATTATTGTTGGAAAAAGGCTATGAAGTTCACGGAATGAAGCGTAGATCGTCATCATTCAATACACAAAGGATAGATCATATATATCAAGATATACATAATACATCTGCAAAATTCAAACTTCATTACGGAGATTTAACGGACAGTTCGAATTTAATAAGACTAATACAAGAAATACAGCCGGATGAAATATATAATTTAGCAGCACAATCACATGTAAAAGTATCATTTGACAGTCCGGAATATACGGCAAATG